>JAISDH010000176.1 GCA_031264975.1 Bacteroidales bacterium | reverse complement strand
AAACAATAACATTCTTAATCAATGAATAGGAAGCAGGCAACATGCAACATGCAACATGCAACATGCAACAAGCAACAGGCAGGCAAGCCAAGAAGGGCGAAAGGACGAAGGGGAAAGGGCAGCAAGCAACAGGCAACAAGCAACAGGCAGGCAAGCCGCGAGGAAGGGAAAGGGCGAATGGACGAAAGGGCGAATGGACGAAAGGGCGAATGGACGAAAGGATGAAAGGGCGAAGGGGCGAAAGGAAGATGGCAGCAAGCAGCAGGTAGCAGGCAGGCAAGCCGCGAGGCAGGGAAAGGGCGAATGGGTGAAAGATAGCATCAGCCTGAAAGGTTGGAATCAACAGCACAGCGCAACGCGCTGTGGATAGGAAAGCATCTAAAAATAAAGCCCCAATCGGGGCGCAATCAACAGAAAGGTGCAAGGACGGAAATAATGATTAGCGGTTAATATAACCACATTGCAAATAAAGATATAACTAAATGTAAAATCCTTATTAGAAAGGCTGCCAACTAACGGTAGCCTTTCGCCTATTTTAGCTTTCGTCCCTTTTGTCTGAATCAGGATTTACAGGATTATAGGATGAAAATAGTGATTAACGATTAGTGATTAATTCCTTTCGCCAAATAGGCGCTCAGATGACGCAGATTTGAAAAGATAAACACAGATTTTATTATCTGCGAAAATCCTTTTAATCTGCGTCATCTGCGTGCTGCTTCTTAGCTTGCCTGCTTGTTGCCTGTTGCTTGTTGCTTGCTGCCCTTCCTTTCGCCCTTTCGTCCTTTCGTCCTTTCGTCCTTTCGCCCTTTCGCCCTTTCGCCCTTTCGCCCCTTTCGCCCTTCTTGGCTTGCCTGCCTGTTGCTTGTTGCTTGCAGCTTGTTGCCTTTTCCCTTTCGCCCTTTTTTCTTTTTTGAGAGGAAATTCTTTTAAAATCAAAAAAAATAATGTAATTTTGCAACTGCTCTTTATAATTTATTTTTCATCATATAATTGCTTACACATGAAAGTAATACAGAACGCTTTAATCACTGTCTATCATAAAGAAAAGTTAGATGTAATCGCAACGGAATTACATCGGTTAAATATTAATATTTTTTCTACTGGGGGGACTTATAATTATCTTCAGGAATTAGGTATACCGGCAAAAACTGTTGAAAGTCTTACCGGTTACCCTTCTATTTTTGGAGGACGAGTAAAAACGCTTCATCCTGTCGTAATGGGAGGGATTTTGTATCGAAGAGAAAATCCGGATGATATTAAACAGGTAGAACAGTATAATATTCCTTCTATAGATTTAGTCATTGTAGATTTGTATCCTTTTGAAGATACGCTTAAACAGACAGATGACGAATCGGAAATTATAGAAAAGATAGATATAGGGGGCATTTCATTGATAAGAAGCGCCGCTAAGAATTTTAATGATGTTTTGTGTGTTCCTTCGCAGGAATATTATCCGAATATTATTGAGATATTGCGTAAAGGAGGCGCGACGTCATTGGAACAGAGAAAGCAATTCGCTTCTTACTGCTTTAAGGTATCTTCTCATTATGATACGGTTATTTCTAATTGGTTTATGGGAGAAACGCACCTTCGTTATGGTGAGAATCCGCATCAGTCTGCCGTATTTCATGGTAATATAAAAGATTGTTTTGAGCAGTTGAATGGAAAAGAAATTTCGTATAATAATTTATTGGATATAGATGCGGCGGTTTCTTTGATAAACGACTTCGATAAATATACTTTCGCTATCATAAAACACAACAATGCTTGTGGAGTAGCCATAAGAGATAATCTCTTGGATGCGTGGAAAGACGCTTTGGCGGGAGACCCTGTTTCCGCTTTTGGGGGAGTACTTATCTGCAATGGAAAATTAGACGCGCAAACGGCAGAAGCAATAAACACCTTATTCTTTGAAATACTTATCGCGCCCAATTACGAACCGGAAGCATTGGAAATATTGAAATCCAAGAAGAACAGAATTATCTTGAAACAAAAAAATTTCAACCTTCCTGAAATACAATATCGCACTTTGTTAACGGGCGTTATAGAGCAGGAAAAAGATACAAGTATTGAGATGGTAGAATCATTAAACTACCCGACGCAACAACGTCCGACGCAAGCACAAATGGATGACCTTTTGTATGCCAACAGACTGGTAAAACATACGAAATCGAATGCTATCGTTTTGGTGAAAAACGGGCAACTTCTGGCTTCGGGAATGGGACAAACTTCCCGTGTAGACGCATTAAATCAAGCAATAGCAAAGGCAAAAAGGTTTAATATGAATTTATCCGGTTCCGTAATGGCGTCAGACGCATTCTTTCCTTTTAGCGACTGTGTAGAAATTGCCGTAAAAGAGGGAATTGTGTCTATTATACAACCGGGCGGTTCGGTAAGAGATAAAGAATCCATAGACGCATGTGATAAAGCGGGAATTTCTATGGTGTTTACCGGTATAAGACATTTCAAACATTAGTAATAAATAAAAATAATATAAAACATTATTGTATAAACTTTGATACGATAATCTTAAACAAATAAAACTGATATGGGACTATTTTCTTTTTTCACTAAAGAAATTGCAATAGACCTTGGAACGGCAAATACATTAATTATCCATAATGATAAAGTTGTGGTTGACGAGCCGTCCATAGTAGCTATTAACCGAGCAACGGGGAAATTAGTTGCAGTAGGAGAAAAAGCATTGATGATGAACGGGCGTGCTCCCGAAAACATCAAAGTAATTCGTCCGTTAAAAGATGGAGTTATTGCGGATTTTCAAGCGGCAGAATTGATGTTGATTGAATTTTTGCACATGATGAATGCAAAACAAAGAACATTATTTCCTCCGGGATTAAAAATGGTAGTATGTATTCCTTCCGGGATTACGGAAGTAGAGGAACGGGCTGTTAGAGATTCTTCCGAACAAGCCGGAGCAAAAGAAGTTCGTCTGATTCACGAACCTATGGCGGCGGCTATTGGAATTGGACTGGACGTTTTGGAACCAATAGGAAATATGGTTGTAGACATTGGCGGAGGCACCAGCGAAATTGCCGTTATTGCTTTGGGAGGTATTGTAAGTAATAAATCCGTAAAAACAGCCGGAGACGAATTTAATGCGGATATAGAAGACTATATGCGTCGTGAACATAATATGTCTATTGGAGAAAGAACTGCCGAATTAATCAAAATCAATGTTGGGTCGGCATTGTCTGATGTGGACAATCCTCCTCCAAGATATGAAGTAAAAGGAAGAGACCTTTTAACAGGGATTCCCAAGGCAATATCTGTCAGTCATCATGAGATAGCGGCGGCTTTGGACGTTTCTATTTCTCAAATTGAATTGGCAGTGTTAAATGCTTTGGAACAAACGCCTCCCGAACTTTCGGCAGATATTTATACGTCGGGAATATATCTTGCCGGAGGAGGTTCTTTGCTTAGAGGATTGGATAAACGGATTCATTTGAAGACAAAACTCCCTGTTCATGTAGCAGAAGACCCGCTTAAAGCCGTTGCAAGGGGAACAGCAATTGCTTTGAAAAATTTTGACAGGTTCCCGTTTCTAATAAGATAAAGATAACAAAATAAATATATAGAAATGCAGAAACTATTATTGTTAGGAGATGAAGCTATTGCCCAGGGGGCATTGGATGCAGGAATTTCAGGAGTTTATGCCTATCCGGGAACTCCTTCAACGGAGATAACAGAGTATATACAACATGCTCGTCAGGCAGAAGAAGGAAATGTACATCGCCAATGGTCGGCAAATGAAAAAACGGCAATGGAAGCGGCGGTTGGAATGTCTTATGCAGGAAAACGTGCGTTGGTTTGTATGAAACATGTAGGGATGAATGTTGCAGCAGATTCTTTCATGAACACCACAATTACGGGGACAAATGGAGGATTGGTTATTTTGGCGGCAGACGACCCCAGTATGCACTCTTCTCAAAACGAGCAAGACTCTCGTTATTTCGGCGCCTTTGCTTTTATGCCGATTTTTGAACCTACCACTCAACAGGAAGCCTATGATATGACGAGAGAAGCTTTTGACTTTTCGGAGAAATATTCGATACCTGTGTTGTTACGTGTAACAACGCGTTTGGCGCATTCTCGCGCAGGGGTTATGCTGGGGGAAAGACGGGCGCAAAATCAAATCAAGTTGCACCCAAATCCGAAACAGTTTATTCTATTGCCTGCTATTGCGCGTAAACAGTATGCAGAGTTGCTGAATAAACAACCCGATTTCATAAAGGCTTCGGAGACTTCTTCCTTTAATAAGTATATTGACGGAACAGATAAATCTATGGGGATTATAGCATCGGGGATAGCGTATAACTATTTAATGGAAAACTATCCGGATCGTAATTGTCCCTATCCGATTTTGAAGATTTCCCAATAT
Source organism: Bacteroidales bacterium (assembly GCA_031264975.1). Lineage (GTDB taxonomy): Bacteria > Bacteroidota > Bacteroidia > Bacteroidales > WCHB1-69 > JAIROC01. Next base: position 12,820 of record JAISDH010000176.1, on the reverse strand, counting down.
CCTTTACCGACAGGATTGATTTCAAAACTGGTAGACGAATGTAAAAGCGTGCTGGTAATAGAAGAAGGATATCCGTTGATAGAAGAACAACTTCGCGGCTTGTTAAATCGTGGGTTGCATATCAAAGGACGTTTAAACGGAGCGCTTCCCCGTATGGGAGAATTGAATCCTAATGTGGTGGCGGTTGCTTTGGGGATAAAAGATACTCGCGGTTCGGAAATTCCAGACATTGTCGCTGCCCGTCCTCCGGCATTGTGTACGGGTTGTCCTCATATTGATTCTTATAACGCATTGAACGAAGCGATTGCTCCTTATGGAAAGGGACGTGTTTTTTCAGATATTGGCTGTTATACTTTAGGCGCATTGCCTCCTTATAATGCCATTTACTCTACCGTAGACATGGGCGCTTCTATTACCATGGCAAAGGGCGCGTCCGATGCAGGTTTGCAGCCGTGCGTTGCAGTCATAGGAGATTCCACATTTACCCATTCGGGAATGACTTCTCTGCTGGACTGTACCATTGAAGGAACGAATATTACAGTAATGATTCTGGACAATTCGACCACGGGAATGACAGGGGGACAGGATTCTCATGCTTTTGGACGTTTGGAAAGTATTTGTTTGGGATTGGGCGTTGAAAAGGAACATCTGCGAATTATGAAACCGCTCAAAAATCAACACGAAACAAATGTACAAATCATTAAGGAAGAATTAGCATATCAAGGCGTTTCCGTATTAATTCCTACGCGGGAATGTATACAGACGCTGGGAAAAAGAATGAAAGCAAAACAATCAGAAAAAAAATAACATAACATCATAATTAAATCGGAATATAATGAAGATAGACATAATATTGGCAGGAGTTGGCGGACAAGGTATTTTATCAATTGCAACCGTTATAGGGAGCGCCGCCTTGCAACAGGGATTGTACTTGAAACAGGCAGAAGTTCACGGAATGAGTCAACGGGGGGGAGATGTTCAGTCTCATCTCCGAATTTCCGACAGGGATATTGCTTCTGATTTGATACCTTATGGAAAAGCGGATTTAATAGTTTCTGTGGAACCCATGGAATCATTGCGTTATTTGCCCATGCTTTCTCTGCAAGGCTGGGTAATTACCAATACGACGCCGTTTATTAATATCAACAATTACCCAAAAGAAGAAGATTTATTGGGAGAGATAAATAAACTGCCCCGTAAAGTAGCTATTGACGCTGATGAAATTGCACGGGAGATAGGTTCTGTTCGTTCTGCGAATATGGTTATTTTGGGTGCGGCGTCTCCTTTTATCAATATGGACTTTTCCATGTTGGAACAAGCCGTAAAAAATATATTTGGTCGTAAGGGAGAAAGTATTGTCAATCTCAACATAGCCTGTTTGCAAGCAGGACGAGATTACGCGCAGAAAGTGAAATAAAGAACTCGGGACGAAAGGGCGAAAGGACGAAGGAGCGAAAGGGAACACGGGACAAGCTACAAAGCGAAGAAGGCAACAGGCAACAGGCGGGCAAGCCGCGAAATTTTCTGAATAAGGACGAAGGGGGGAAAGGGTACAAGGTACAAGGGCGAAGGAAACAAACATTAACCCCTAACCATTATTTTCTCCCTTATACCTTCGTTGCTTGTATTTGAAAAAATTCATGTATCTTTGCAAAAAAATTTTAGAAATGAACAATTATCAGGGAGAAGAAGATTATATTGAACCGGAGGAAGGTAACGAGCATATAAAAATAGAAAATCCTTTTAATCCCAATGACATTAATATTAATATTGTAACAAGAACGATAGGTCAGTTAATTGATATGTTGAGATACGATGAAATTATAATCCCGCCGTATCAGCGGTTGCCTAATTTGTGGAATGTAAAACAAAAAAGTCGTTTTATTGAATCGTTAATGTTAAATTTGCCGATACCTCTTTTTTACTTTGACGAAGCCGAAGATAAAAAATGGCGAGTGATAGACGGATTACAACGCATGAGCGCTTTGGAACATTTTGTTTTAAGTGGTTCAAAAGATAAAACGATAAGCGGAAATGAAACGGCATTAGTACTTGATAACTTAGAATTTAAAACAGAATATAATGGAAGGAAATGGGATGGAAAAGAAGGGGAGGGGCTTCCTCGAGACATTCAACGAAGAATAGAAGTTTGCCAAGTAACAATCAATTTGATACAAAAAGGGACGCCGGATGAAGTCAAATATAGTATTTTCAGCAGGATTAATCAGGGAGGCATAGAATTAAAGGCGCAGGAAATAAGAACAGCGCTTTTCCAAGGCTATAAAGTAGATTTTCTCAAAAAACTTATCTCCTCTGATACAACTGCCGGAAGAAGTTTTATTCTCGCAACAAATGCGTCTGTACCCTCCAGACGACAGGAAGATTTGGATTTTGCCACACGCTTCATTAGTTTTTATATTCTTGGTTATGAAAAATACGAACCGGATATGGATTTGTTCCAAATAAAAGGAACAAAATCTATTCCTAATGAAACTGCGATGTTAGATAATATATGTCAATCTTTTCAAGAAGCAATGCAATTGTCTTATGATATTTTCGGACAAGATGCTTTTCGGAAAATAACTAATTCGGATAGCAGATGGACAAGGATAAATAAAGCATTATTTGAAGTGATGAGCGTTTATTTTGCAAAATTAAATCCTCTGGAAAAAGAAAAATTATTGAGTAAAAGAAATGATTTTAAACATGGTTTTATTGAACTTCAAAGAGATGAAGCATTTTGGAATGCAATTACAACCGGTACGGCAAGTAAAGATAGTGTAAGAAAAAGACACGAATTATTTAAAGAACTTCTTAATAAATTTATAAAATGATACGACAAGTAGAATTGAATAATTTCAAATCGCACAAACATACACAGTTATATTTTTCCAATCTAACTGTTTTGTGTGGAGCAAACGGAAGTGGTAAATCTTCTATCATTCAAGCTTTATTGCTGATTAGAGAATCTAATATGAGAAATCCAAATGAATGGTTTGAATATTTAAACTTAAAAACAAATTCCGTTATCATTGGAACTGCCAAAGATGCTCTCTATCAATTCAGCGAAACAGATGAAATTTCCTTTAAAATTTCAACCGGCGAGGAGGCGGATATTGTACTAAATTTTCAGATTAAAGACCTGATAAAAAGTGTAATTGAAAAGTCTAATCATTGTATTAAGTCTAAATCTATATTAGATGAATCTCTATTTCAGAAGGGAAAGTGTCAGTTTATAAGTTCTGCAAGATTAGGTCCCCAACTTTTATATCCCAAAAATGATTTTGTAGCAGATGTTTTTGAACAAATATCGGAAAAAGAAGGAAAAGCCGAGTATGTAGTTCATTTTCTAGAAAAAAAAAGAAATCAGGACGTACTTCCTGAAATTTGTAAGGCAGGTTTTGCTACAGATTTGTTCACACAACTTACGGCTTGGGAAAGAGAAATTTGTTCCGGCGTTAATTTGTTTGTAGAAGACAAAGGTCTTTTGGGCTATGAATTAAAATATCAATTTAATACATCGGAAGGGAAAACGGATAAATACAATGCGATAAATGTTGGTTTTGGTTTAACTTATGTATTGCCCGTTATTGTAGCTATTTTATCGGCACAAAAAGATGCTATTCTTTTTATCGAAAATCCCGAAGCGCATTTGCATCCAAAGGGACAAGCGCAATTAGCCGAATTAATTGCATTGGCAGCACAAGCAGGGATACAGATAGTGATTGAAACGCATAGCGACCATATTATTAATGGTATTTTAGTTCAATGTAAAAAATATGAACAAGAGAAAAAAGGAATAAATAAAAGTAATGTAAAACTATACAGTTTCAATATACAAGAAGGGCGCGTTGACTCCTCTGTGGAAGAAATTAAAATCCTTGAAGGGGGTAAAATAGATAAACAACCGGAAGGATTTTTTGACCAAATGCAAAACGATTTGAAAATAATCATGGGATTTTGATATGGTACTAAATTTTTTTCTCTTACTTCCGCAAACGAATGGTATTATTCTTGATATTATTCAAAACGAATGTTCTTATAAACAATTTGTCAAAGAAATATCAGATACTATTTCTGTTCTTCGCAGAGATAACTCTATGAAATTATTTTATGATTCGGATAATATCAATACATTTATTGAAACTTGCAAGGAATTTGAAAGTGAAACGTATTTAGCCAATGCAGCAACTCAAATCAGAAGTTTTATTTCTACAAAAAGCATTGACGTCCACGATAACCCTACAAAAGATAATCGTTGTATTTATGTTTTGTGGAATTTGGATAAACTGCCGAATGTTGAATATGCACCCGAAATAATAACTGAAACTGTTGAAAGAATGTGTTTATACCCAGATGGAAAGTTTCTTTTACTCAATATTCTGGAAGAAATTAAGACCGACAGAGACGTCCTGTTGGTATGTAAAGATGCTAAACATATTTCTGAATTACCTGTATTTGCTCGTATTCCGTATGTTACAGACAAATCAGAATTAGAATCGTGGATATCCTTAAATTATATTCCTATATTCTCTTTGCTTGATAAATCCCGTTTTACAAAAACAAAATTAATCGTACAGGGTCAAAGCGTTTTTCAGGAAAACCATACAAGTCGTTATTGGTATCTGGATAATTTCCATAAAACCCATTATGAAGTATTTGATGATACCGGTAAACATCTGGGAGAATCCGATTCACAAGGGCAAATTGATTTCTCTAAAAAAGATGCTACAAAAACTATTAATATCTGAAACGCAATACTCCTTAAAGAGAACAAAGAGAACACGGAACACGGGACAAGCTACAAAGCGAAGAGGGCAACAGGCAACAAGCAGCAGGAAACAAGCAGGCAAGCCGCGAAATTTTCTGAATCAGGATTTACAAGATTAAAGGATGAGCAGGATTGAAAAACAAGCTCGTTCGCTTGTCTATTCGTTTACTGTTCATCTCCTTTCTCCCATTCTCCCTTTTGTCTTTTCGTCTCCTACAGCTTTCTTTTATTTTCCAATAATTATTTTCTGTGTTATAACTTTGTGGGGGCTTTGTATGGAAAGGAAATATATTCCGGGGACAAGTTGGGAGACGTCCAGGATAGTATTATTGTTGGGGGATAGGGTTTCGAGGATTAATTTTCCTTGTATGTCGTATAGTCTGACAAGTCCGCTGTGTTTGATGTGTAATAAGGTGTTTGCAGGGTTGGGATAGGCGGCGGGGAGAGAAGTCATGGGGGTGTTTTGTCTTGTTGTGTTATTTGCAATGGGGTATATCCACATGCTTGGGTCTCCAAATAATATCCAGCAACAAGCTTCTTTGGGGCGTTGCATGGAATCTATAATATGATTGTATCCTTGAAGATATAAATGCCCGAGACGGCAATTGTCGTCTAAAGAAGGCATACATTTAGTCATGATAAACATCGCCGACAGCGTAGCATCCCAGTCGGCGAGGGAAGAGGAGATGAGGACGGCGGTTGCCCCTACGGGGTTGCCGTTTCTTGTTGTGCGTAACCACTTTTCTGCGAAACAATCTCGATAAGCAAAATGTCCGCCAAGACAAGATGCGGAAACTACAATGGGTAATTCAACATTATCTGCTAAACTGTCAATGTGGCGGCTCTCAAAACCGGAAGTCGTCCAGCCTTCGTATGAACCGTAGCCGGCATAGTTTAACCATGTTGCATTAGTCTGTAAGGCGGCAATGACGTCGGAAGGAAGAGGGTTGCCGGCTTTGTCAAATTCCGACTGAGAACCGTTGAAGAGTTCTGAAATATACGAAAAACCTTTGCCCGCTAAAATATGTCCCATTTGTCGAACCTGTTCGTAATCTCTTTTCTGCGTGAGTTCCGATTTAGCTTCGGAGGCAATGCCGATAACATGTCCGGAAGCGGGTTTGCGTGTGAGCGTTCGGTCTATCATTGTTTGCAAATCTTGCGCAGTCTCTACCGAAAAACGTCCAACTGTCATTCGTGGGACAAAACTGTTCTCATTTTCAAACGTATAATATATGTCGGATAAACCTTCTTCTACAATAAAGGCGGGAATGTGTTGAAAATCTCCTACTAAAAGTAGAAAGTCTGCGGTGAAATCCGTATATAAGCCGTCAATTTTTGCCTTGACGCGGTTAAAGTCTTCCAGGGAATCTACAGAGATTATGCGGCAATCTATATTATCGTTTGCTTTTGCTTCTATGTATTGAGACAGTTGCGGGATAAATGAAACATACGAAACAATAATCATCTTTTCTTTCTTTCCTTCTCCATATTGCCCATAAACTACAGTCGGAGCGAGGTAAGTAAACCAAAGGACGAATAGAAAAACGGAAAGAAACGGGTTGGTTTTCATGGTTAATCTTCCGAAATTTCTTCTACTATTTCTCTGTATTTGGAAAACAGATTGGCTCGGGAAACAAACCCATAATAAATATTGTCCTTATCTAACACCGCCATATTGTACAAACCGCTTTGTTTGAATTTCACGGCAACGTCCGCAATGAGCTCGTGCGGATATATGAAAACGTCGGGCATAAACGACAGGTCTTTTGCCATAACCGTGTCATACTTATCCGGTTCAAATATAATTTGCCGAACGTCGTCAAGGATGATGATGCCATAAAATTGTTTGTTTTCATCTACCAAAGGAAATATATTTCGAGTAGAATGAGCAATGGTATCAACCAAATCACGCAGGGTGGCGTCCGGAGAAAGCGTGGTGAAATTATTTTCAATCAAATCCTTTACATCCAATTTCCCCAACGCCTGTTTGTCTTTATGGTGCGTTACCAGGTTGCCTTCCATTGCCAGACTTTTGGTGTATACGGAAAATTGTTCGAACGGATAAATCACGGCATAAGAAACAATAACCGTCAGAATGAGCGGAACAATAAGTTGGTAGCCGCCCGATATTTCCGCAATTAAAAATACAGCGGTGAGCGGCGCTTTCATAACGCTTCCCATGATTCCCGCCATTCCCGCCAGGGTGAAATTAAGAACGGAAATCTCCATGTCAAATAATGTATTTAATAACGTGGCAATGAAACATCCGGCAATACTTCCCAGAAATAAAGAAGGAGCAAATACGCCGCCAATACCTCCCGCGCCCGTTGTAAATGCAGTGGCAAACGTTTTTAACATTAATAACAGAAATAAAAATACCAACAATAGCCATTCGTTGTATTGAAAGAAATAGAACGGACTGTTGATAAATAATTGGTGAACGTCGTTCCGCATGATTTCCATAATACTGTTGTAGCCTTCCCCATAAAATGAAGGGAAGAAGAAAATAAGTATACTTAATGAAACTGCTCCTAAAAGGAGACGTAGAGAAGTCCTTTTTATTTTGGCAAAAAACTTTTCTATTCGGGCAGAAACGCGCATGAAATAAATGGAATACAATCCGGTAAATATACCCAAAAACATGTAAAAGGGAAGTTTGTCCATTTCAAAGTTAAGTACGTGGGTGGAGTTGAACATAATTCCGCGTCCCAAAATAATATAGGACGTACTTGTGGCAGTAACGGCGGAAATCAAGAGAGGTACCAGCGAGGCTGTTGTTAAATCCAGCATCAACACCTCTATGGCAAAGACAACGCCGGCAACAGGAGCATTGAAGATGGCGGCAACAGCGGCTGTCGAACCACAGGCAACCAGGGTGATAACAGATTTGTCGTTTAATCGGAAAAAACTTCCCAGTTGAGAACCAATCGCCGAACCGGTCAACGTAATCGGGGCTTCCAAACCGACAGAACCTCCAAAACTGACGGTTAACGTACTTGAAATGATAGAAGAGTACATGTGATGCGCTTTCAGGTTTCCGTTTTTGCGGGCAATGGCATAAAGTATTTTACTAACGCCATGAGAAAGGTCATCTTTCACAAACAGTTTAACGTACAATACCGTCAATGCTATTCCTATGGCGGGAAAAGCCAGATAAAGATAATTGAAATTATCTTCGGGAAACGCATTTTGCAGCATGGATTGCATAAAATGCACGGCGCTTTTCAACACAATTGCCGCCAATGCCGCGATGATACCGACAAATATACTCAGGATAAAAACACGGTTTCTGTTGGAAAATTTGGAAAAACCGTTAATCGCTTTATCTATATATCTTTTACATTCCATAAGGTACAAAAGAATAATCAAGACTCAAGACCAACGTCCAGGTAATCCCGTTGTCGTCGGTGAAACGAAGCTTTAGTTCATTGCTTTTGAATTTGATGATTTCATATTCCCTGCTTATGGAATAATATTCGTTGAGAAAAACGGCTTGTATTGTCTTTTTCTTGCTTCCAAAATCCCAACTGCCGGAACTTTCCTTGACCGTATTATTTTGTAAGTAGGAAATGAGGAGAACTTTATTTTTGTAAAACTCATATCGAGCGTTTTTTGATTCAACAACGGTAGGAAATTCCTCACTTGTTTCTTCTCCGTTCTTATAAACATTACTGATTGCCCAGGCTCCTCGAAGACGTTTCTCTACATTTGTAAAGTTCAGGAAAGGTCCTTCTTTATACCGGCAAGCCGATAGCAATAATAAAGAAGCCATGAGTCCGAATAGGCATTTTTTCATTTCTATTGATTATTTATCCAGGTTATAATGATTTATTTCCGTATCGACGGAATAACGTTTATTCAAATATTTTTGTAAACGTTCGGCAAAATAGACAGAACGATGACGTCCGCCCGTACATCCAAAACTAATCATAAGATGTTGAAACTGTCTCTTGTTATAATTTTGAACAGCCATGTCGATGATTGAAGTTACGTGTTCAAAGAATTTGTTTATTTCCGGAGTATTATCCAAAAAATCAACAACTTCTTTGTCTTTTCCGGTTAATATTTTATATTCGTCATATCTTCCGGGGTTGGGCAAACAACGGCAATCAAAAACAAATCCTCCTCCGTGTTCGCTTTTATCGGTCGGGATAGTTTTTTTGTAGGAAAAACTGTTTACGCTTATTTTTAACGGCGAAAGCTCATATTGTTGCAGCGATACCGATTCGATTAACTGATGATAGACGCGCCATAATGTCGGTATTTCCACAGGAAGCCGTACGTTTTCCAATAACCATTTCAAATTTTTCAGGACGTAGGGAATGCTTTGCAGGAAATGTTTTTTCCCCTCATAAAAACCTCTATATCCGTAAGCTCCCATTGTTTGCATGATGCGTATAAAAACAAAAGCGTCATAATATTTTCTAAAACAGATAACGGCTTTGGGATGCCGTCTAAGAAGGTGGTCTACATAATAATCAACCAATTGCTGTCTTATCTCTTGTGGAATATCGGCTTTGGAATCATAGAGTAAAGAAGCGACGTCATATTGCAACGCTCCCTTTTTCCCTCCCTGATAATCGATAAAAAACAGGGTGTTTCGATGAATCATAATATTTCGGGATTGAAAATCACGATAGAGAAAAAAAGAAGCGTCGGCTTCCGTGAGAAAATCAGCCAGAGCGTGAAAATCTTTTTCCAATAACTGTTCATCAAAGGGAATATGGGCAAGTTTCAAGAAATAATATTTAAAGTAATTCATATCCCACAGCATAGCCTGTTTATCAAACGCCGTACGGGGGTAAGTAGCGGACGAATTAAACTGTTGAAACATAGAAGAAAATGCCTTTGTTTCCTCATCCCTTGCCGGCTCCTGATGCATAGCAAATTGAATTTTAATTAACTCCTTTAACGCCCATTCATACATGTGCCGTTGTTTGGAAAAATCTTTATCGTCTTTTCGAATTTCACACAAAAATTGATATAATGTTCGATTTCCTAAATCACTGATTAAATAAATCTTCTTACTCAAATCCTCGTTGTACACAGTCGGGACGCAAATCCTTTTGTTTAAAAAGCGACGCGAAAGAGCCAAAAACGCTTTATTTTCTTCTTCATCTTCGTTGTACGCGCCTATGGCAGAGAAGTCGTCGCTTTTTATGCGATAGTATTTACGATTGGAACCGGACGCTTCCAATGCAACCATATTTCGTATTTCCTGTTTGAAAGTGGCAAGAAATAAGTTCTCTAAATCTTCCGTATGGCTTCCCATGGGTATGGTAAAGATTGTTTAATTTACTTTAAAAAGCTCGACTTCAAAAATAAGGGTCGCGCCTCCTTTAATACTTTCACCGGCGCCTTTATCTCCATAAGCGAGATGAGAAGGTATGTAAAATTCAAACTTGGAACCTTCGCTCATCAGTTGAAGTCCTTCTCGCCAGCCTTCAATTACTTGATTTAATGAGAAACTGATTTTCTCTCCACGCTCAACCGAAGAATCGAAAACAGTACCATCCAATAATTTTCCATGATAATGAACTTCGACCGTATCAGTTGGAGTCGGTTTTTTCCCAATACTTTCCTTTATTACTTTATATTGCAGCCCGCTGTGCGTTTCTTTTACGCCGTACTTCTGTCTATTTTCTTCCAAAAACTTACGTCCTTTCTCCTTTTCACCTTGTGTTTGCGATTTAGATTCATTTTCCAAATCGGTGTTAATAGCATCTAAGGTTTGCAGAATTTCCTTTTCGGAAAGTTCCGGTTTTTGGTCGTTAATGACAGTGGAAAACCCTTTTATAAAGGCAGCTTCATTGATTTTGATACCCATTTCCACATAGTTAAGGGCAGCTGTTACGCCCAATACGTATGATTTTTTTTCTTCTTGCGTCATGTGATAATTATACATTATATAAGTCCGCAAAGATAGATAAAAATATAATGTGAGAACGAAAATCGGAAATAAAATACAGGGAAAAGTGAAGGGGGAAGGAGGGAAGTTGCAGGGTTTGAAGGGAAAAGGGGCGAAAGGGCGAAGGGACGAAAGGGCGAAAGGAATAAAAGGGCGAAAGGGCGAAGGGAAGATGGCAACAGGCAACAAGCTGCAAGCAACAGGCAGGCAAGCCACGACGCCGCCCGTCATTGCGAACGCAGTGAAGCAATCCAGAAGAAAAACAGCCGACAAACTCTCCCGTACTGGATTGCTTCGTACCTCGCAATGACGAAAAGGGGTATGGGCGAAAGGGCGAAAGGGAAGGGAATAACGGGCAACAGGCAACAAGCTGCAAGCAACAGGCGGGCAAGCCACGAAGAAGTAATAAGTAACAGACAATAAGGGAAGGAAACAACAGGCAGCAGGCAACAAGCAACAGGTAGACAAGCCACGAAGAGAGAAGAAAGGGCGAAAGGGCGAAGGGAAGATGGCAACAGGCAACAAGCTGCAAGCAACAGGCAGGGCAAAGCCACGAAGAGAGAAGAAAGGGCGAAAGGGCGAAGGGATGAAAGGGCGAAAGGTTGCATGGAACATGGAACAATGGACAAGGTGCGTGGAATTTAAAGAATGATTGATGCTTAATGATTCATGAGGGGAGAAGGTGAAAGGGAGAGATGAGAAGATGAAAAGAACGGAAGAGAGAAGAGAAAAAGAACAGGCGACAAAGTAAGCAATAAAAATTTTGGAGATTGCATAAATTTTATTATCTTTGCAAACAGAAAACAATGATAAAAGAATAGTCGCGATTGGAATGCCTGAAAATATGGCAACGAAGGCAGTAGATGTGCTAACGAACAGGGTAAGTATGACAACGAAGGCAGTACCTTTTTTGAAAAATGCTACATTTCTTTTTATGACGTGTCCTGTCGTACTTACGATGACTACGGATTCTTTTACGATGAGTATGTTCGTGCTTACAACAACGGCGCCCCCTCTTTTGACAACGGCTTTCGTACTTGCGACAATACCATTCTCTCTTATAACAAATGCATTCGTATTTGCGACAATATCATGTCCTTTTATAGCGATGTCTTTCGTTTATGCCAATACTATAAAATCTTTGAAGAGAGCAATAAATAAAGTAATGACAAAAACAGCTGTTTGAAAGTCTGATATAGTAGTTTTAAAATCTGATAAAGCTATTTTGAAGCATGAGACAGCTATTTTAAAATCTGAGACAGCTATTTTGAAATGCGATACAGTAGTTTTAAAACCTGAGACAGCTATTCCAAAGTACAAGACAGCTATTTCAAAATCTGATAAAGCTGTTTTCAAATCTGATAAAGCTGTTTCAAAATCTGATACAGCTATTTTCAAACACGAGACAGCTATTTCAAAATCTGATAAAACTTTTTTATACTTCGCATGGGATAAGATTGTGAGAAGGGAAGGTTTTGCTATACATATATATGTTTTGTAATCTGTTAGGATTGCTTCTTTCGGTAGCTGATGACTAATGTCGTTAACTTATGCAGAAAAATCTATAGAAGAAACAAATCTACTATCGTAGTGATGGTTCTGATGCCGGAAGGCGTCAAATATGAGTAACCCCGAGCAAGCCGCAGGCGCAGCTTGGGGACAAAGCCTATATCTTTCCTTCTCAACTTTGGGAAGAGTTGAACTACTACGCAGTTCCGATGAAGAGGACGTATACCTACCCCGAGCTGCGCTTCGCTTGCACGGGGTTATACATATTGAACGCCTTCCGGCGTTCTCTAAATTGACGATAATTGCCAACGCATTACATGAAATTATCAAACATCCCTAACGGAATGCAATATGACGTTATGGTATATTTTGCTACCGAGAGAATTATCCCTACGGAATGCAGAGACGCTAATTTATACAATATACAATACACAAAACCGACCGCGCAAAGTACAAAACACGATAAAACTATTTTCAAATTTGATAAAGCTATTTCCAAATCTGATAAAACTATTTTCAAACACGATAAAACTATTTCAAAATCTGATAAAACAACTACGACATAACGGGTAAGTATGAGAAATAAAGCTACAGTTGTTTCAAATAAAAAAATTATTTTTTTCAAAACCGAA
>JAISDH010000160.1 GCA_031264975.1 Bacteroidales bacterium | reverse complement strand
TTATGACGCTTATATATTTTCATGCACAAATATACACAAATATTTAATAATATCCTATCGATCAATACTATATTTATCCCCCTGAATTGGATGCCGAGTTTTTAGAGGTGCCCAAAAGTTATGGGGATGGAATCTGTAAAATATGGCTCAGTGTTTGTGTATAAAAACGGTTTCAGGGTTTATCCTTTTGGCGAAGAAGGTGAAGATATTTTAGGAATAGACCGGAGAAAACAGCAAGGATACAACCGTTTCTTAGGGACTCGCGATATAATCGGGAGAATTGAAATTAATGGCGAACAACCCGAATTAGTAGAGACTACAAGTCGTGATGGTGGATTGAAAAAGACGGGGACATACCGTAATTTAGTTGAGTTTTTCTATGATTATGTACTTAAACGCTTAGAAAACTATGTTGTTAATATAATACAATGGGGCGATGAACGGGTAAATAAAGAAACAGGAGAAATAACTCCTGAATTATGGGCAAAAGATGTGAAAATCCAGATTTTAGAATTGATAACAGGCTTTATAAATTCTAAAAATATTATTGATATTCAATACGATAAGGATTTCTTGAAAATCATATCTGAAAAACAAGACCAAAGTGTCGATAAAATAATTAAAAACATTTCCAAAGTTGCCGAAAAATCAGGTAATACAAAACTTGTAAAAGAGGCACAAAAGATAGAAAAAGTCATTTTACAGACAAAAGCTGATGCTGCTATTGCCCATGAAAAAGCAACAAAAGAAGAAAATTTACGAAAAGCAATCGAGCAAAAATTGGAATATGTTACAAGTCAAAAGAATTTTTTACAAACAGAGATAAGTGATGATGCAAAAAATCTAAAAGGCATATTGCACCATATTGATTTAACAACTTCTCTTATAAAAACAGATGTGGAAAACCTTGTTAAAGCTCTCAATGACAATGAAACAAAGGAAAGTATAATTGATATTGTTAAAAGGATAAGCCGGCAAAACGAAAAAATAACTTCATTCTCGCGATACTTTAAAAAGGCAAATTTCAATATATATTCCAATAAATTGGAGTTAGATATTGTTTCGTTTATTAACGAATATCTTGATAATGTATATAAGTTACGAGATGACTTGCGGATTAATAGGACATTGTTGAAAGTAAATATTAAAACGCCTAAAGATTTAGGGTTTGAAGTTAAAATCAATCCGATTGATGTAATAATTGTTTTTGACAATTTAGTAAGTAATTCCTCAAAACACGGTGCAACTGAATTATCTCTTGAATGGAAAAAAGATAGTAATCTTGTCCAACTTTTTTTTAGAGACAATGGTTCTGGTATACAAGACAATATTCTTGACAACATTTTTGATTTTGGGTTTACAACCTCAAGACGAGGTTCCGGAATAGGGTTATATCACGTTAAAGAGATTATTGAGAGTTTAAAAGGAAGTATTTATGTCAATAATAAATTGAGTAAAGGTGTAGAATTTATAATAACTTTTGGAAAATAGCAGCCATGAAACTGGAATACAATATTCTTTGGATAGACAATGATATACAGGAATATATCGACAATAAAGAAGTGGAAAATCTGAAATCATTCCTTTTTGATTTAGGGTTTGAACCTAAGATTGTTACGCTTGATGATGAATCAAATATTGACAGTTATATATCACAATATCAATACGATTTAATTATTTCCGATTTCAATTTGAATAATGAAAACGGAGATGTTATAATTTATAATATTCGAAATGATAAAAAAATAGACACGGAAATTCTTTTTTATTCTGCACAAACAGACTTTTTTAACGATGCTATTGTAAAAGACAAACTGGCTTTTATGGAACGTATTAATCTGCAATATGGACGGCAAGGTTTGATGGATAAAATTGAAAAAGTAATTAAATTAAATCTGATTAAACTTCTTGAACTCAATGCTACACGAGGATTAATAACCGCAGCCACAAGCGATTTGGATGTTAAAATCGAAGAAATTGTAATGCTTATAAAAGTCCAACAGAATACAGATGAGGACAAATTAAAAGAATATGTCACGGAGAAAGTATTTGATCCTCTACAAAAACGATTAAGAAAATTTTGGGAAAACTACGGTTCATTCCAAGAATATTTTCACAAAATTGATGCTATTAAAAAATGGGAAATATTCAGGGCATTATTGAAACCTATGGCACAAGAGAATAATGAAATTGCCGATTTTTTGAAAGCAAATAAAACATATCAGGAGGAAGTGATAGAATTACGCAACAAGTTCGCCCATGCAAAAGCGGGGGAAAAAGATGGCAAAACAGTGTTGAAAGGACAATTAGGCAAAAAAGATTTTGAATTTGATGAAGCAAAATGTATTGAAATAAGGAAAAAGCTTATTTTGCATAAAAACAGTATAATCAAATTGGAGAACATCCTATTAGCGAAACAGACATGATTTTTCAAGATGAGATAATTTATTCATTTTTCTTTGAATGTGCTTCATAAACAACGATATCTTCCGCAACCATCATTACACTATCCTCCCGCTCTTCATAAAATTTAATACGAGTAGCATATACGGGGGTATTTTGGTGAAAAATATTAATCACACGTTCAAGAATCAAAGGGAGTTCTTTCTTGCTTATTTCGCATTCCCAAAAAGTCAAGACTTTCCAGCCCAAGGCTGCGACTTTCATCTCATTATTTTTATCCCGTTCTTTGTTCATGGAAATTTTCCGCGCCCAAAAATCGGTATTGCGTTTTGGAATGTGGGCTATTTTGCAATGCTCATGTCCATGCCAAAAGCAACCATGTATAAAAATGACGGTTTTGTATTTCGGGAAAACAATATCAGGTTTACCCGGTAATTTTTTATAATTAATCCGATAACGATAGCCTTTTGCAAAAAGGGCTTTCCGTAATATCATTTCCGGCTCCGTATTCTTTGACCGGATTTTAGACATTACTTCAGAACGTTTCTCTTTACTCCATATATCCATTGCATCTTTAATTACTTGTGCAAAAGTAGAAAATTTGGCGCAATCCGGCAACTCCTTAATCTTTCTTGTCAGATATACTTATGTCAGTAGAAAAAGGTTCAAAGGTTAGTTTTCCAAATGTTAGATATACGCCTTTTGTCCTGCTTAACCGGTACAATTCAAAGCAAACCACTGCCACTTTTGAGGCATTAATTCTTAATTTTGAACGATTTTTATTACCCCCTTTCATCACAAGATTAATTCAAAAATATGCAGCATACATGCAGCGACAAGGATTACCAAGAATACCCGAAGAAGCAATAAGATAATGTTTATAGATTAGGTGAATTT
>JAISDH010000003.1 GCA_031264975.1 Bacteroidales bacterium | reverse complement strand
AACAAACGTAAAATTTCTCATAACTGATTTTATACTTATTAATATGAGATGCAAAGATATATTTTTTTTCACTACAGATTTACTGAAAGTAAATATTTTGTACAAGTTCAAAATTCCTGCCCTGTTTTTACAGTATAAATATGTCCAATATAGGGTATTGTTGGTAGAAAAGGGCGAGTTTTTTCTCATGTTCGGCATAATCTTTATTGTATATCGGATTAAAAGCAAAACTCCTACTTTGCGGACAAATACGGATGCTTATTTTTAACTTGGGGACAACGAAGATGCTACGCCCAACGAGGAGTGATTTTGTATATTGTTTCACTGTCGCAACCAACTGTCGGAAGGCGTTAAATATAAATAATCCCTTGCAAGCCGCAGACACAACTCAGGGTAGAGACGTGATGCATCGCGTCTCTATTCATCCTGCCAGAGCGCCGATTATCGCACATAATTTTTCTTTCAGTAATTTTTCTTTTTTCAACTCGCATTCCCAAAGTCGTATAACCGTCCAGCCTTTGTTTTGGAGCGCTTGCGTTACCGTACTATCGCGCGTTATGTTTCGTTCCCGTTTTTTTGCCCAATAATCAGCATTGTCTTTAGGGCGAGTATTTCGGCAATCATGTCCGTGCCAAAAGCAGCCGTCAACAAAAATAACAGTTTTCTGTTTTGGAAAAGTAAAATCGGGCTTGCCAAAAAGTTTGTAACCCCTGCGCCAACCCTTAATGCTGTTTGCCTTAAAAAAGGCAATGAGTTTTAATTCCGTAGATTTGTTTCGTGCGCTCTTTACTTTCCGCATTACGGCACTACGCTGTTCTTTTGTAAAAACATCAGCCATTTATTCATACTTAAATTCCAAAACCGCTTCCTTGTATCTGACTTTTTTTGCTTTGAAGTCGTTGACATATTCCTGTATGCAATCGCCTACGAATTTTGCCAAATTTACAGGTACGGCATTTCCAATTATTTGTTCAAGTTCCGTTTTGCTGCCAAACCACTGGAAATTTTCAGGAAACGTTTGTATATAAGTACGTTCTTTTGTTGTTAGCGGTCGTACTTTACTCAAGTCGTCAACAGGGTCGCCGTTGTGTTTTGTGTAACCTTTGGGAATAGGTCGGTTTACGCCGCGAATGGTTGGGCTGGGTTCGTAAATGCTGAAAACGCCCCGTCGAGCATAGCTGCGCGGGTGGCGATAATAGTATTCAGTACCCAACGAGCTTCCTAAATAATCGAACACAGTCATTTGATTCTTCGTTTGGTTTTTTGTAAGGTAATAATCCATAAAATAGTCGATTTCTCCTAATTTTCCAATGAGGATATACCGTTTTCTCGTTTGCGGAACTCCACAGTAACTTGCGTCCAATACAATTTCAGATAACCCGTACCCTGCGTCTATAAATATTTTTTTTGCATCTTTCAGTTTTTGCGTTTTCAGTATACGCTCAACATTTTCCATTACAAACCATTCAGGGCGCACATGATTGACAATTTCGGCATAATTTACGGTTAAATTGCCGCGTCCATTATTTTCATTACGTTTTCCCGCGCTTGAAAAATCTTGACAAGGCGGACCTCCAATAATCATATCGGGCTGCAAATCTGAAAATATGGAATAATCTTCAATCTGCGATAAGTCTGTTTCAAATACAGGGTGGCTAAAATTTGCTTTGTAAATTTCAATGGCAGGTTTCCAATATTCAAAAGCGGCTATTATGTCAATGCCCGCCTTTTGAAATCCTAACGAGAGTCCGCCGCAACCTGCGAATAAATCAATTGCTTTCATCGTTAATCAAATAATTCAGGAGTATTAAAAATAATTGCGTCAAATCGCCTTTCGGGGCTTAGCAGGTTTTGACCGCCGCCTAAAATAATGTTTTTGATTTCAGCATTTTTTATTCTGGGCTTGGTCAGTTCGGGACAGTGCATGATAGAATGTGTTGTAATACCGCTTACTGAAAATGCTTTATCGTTTAATGTGTTGTAAGAATAGTCGTCGATTATCTGTTTGGGGTAAAACTGTCCTGCTTTGGAAAAATCATACAGCATTTTAAACAGCCAGACAATCGTTCGCGCCTGTCTGGTAATTTTGGATATTTGTTGATTACGAAGTTCTTTTACAATCAGCTCAACGAAAGCAAAATTACTCCAAACAAATATGTCGAGACAATTTTCTGCCAGTCTTGAGGATTTTCCTTCTGTTTTCCAAATGGGCTGCATAATTATAGGTTCCTGTTTAGGATTGTTGTCAAGCATAATCCTGTCAAGGCTGCAAATCATGTCATTTATATGCGGCAGTACAATTTCGGGATTAGCCCAGTCGCGTAATCTGTCGAATTTTACGTCAAAATACTGTCGCAGTTGGATGTGTGATTTCTGATAAAGTGCGGCTATGCTACATGCCAGATAGATTATTGTCGGCGGTCGAGTTACTATTTCAGTACCGAATTGACTGTCGGCAAATTCACAAGTAGAATTGTCAGGCAAAGCAGTCAATTTAATTTCCATTCCTTTAAGAACAGTTCCGTCGCTATGCTTTTGAGTTACCAAATCAACTCTTGGAAGTTCTCCTATTATAAATCGGTCATAAGGGGTATAAACGCTCTCAAACGACAAAAATAAATCATCGGAATCAGGAGCTATGCCGTATAATTTTTGCGTTGAAATTTTGACGTGCTTAACTTTTTGCTGTTTGTCCAGCGTTAGATAGACGTTATCTATATTTTTGTGCTGCATATAAGACGCCAGCGCAACAGGAAATGAGGAATTAAATTGATTCTTTCCCCATGCGTCTTTTCTTTCAAAGTCTCTATTTGAGCGCTTAATGCCGAACAAACTCGGCTTTATGATTTGACTTGTCATTGCATTTACTCTCTAAAATTTACATTTGCAAAAGTACAATTTTTATTTTAGATAATGTGTTTTTTCCTATTTCGTTTCATTAGAAAGCAAATAGATATAACCGAAGCTATCGGACTGTACACAGGGCTTGTCTTTGTCAAACAGTTGTCGGACGCTATCAACAACACGTTCGGAAAAACCTCCGCACGGTATAGTTTGGAAATCAATGCCATCAAATTAAGACAAAAAACGTTTTCTGTTATTGAAAGCGAAGCGGATTAAAATTCGTTCACTCGTTCATTTGTTCACTCGTCCACTGTTTACCCTTCTCCCTTTCCTTCCTTCGCCCTTTCTCCTTTTTACCCCATATCTCTTTTTAATTTCTCAAGCGTTTCGTTCAGGGAATTTAATTTAGATTCTGCATCGGACTGTTTTTTCCTTTCCATGGTAACGACTTCCGGTTTGGCGTGGGCTACAAACTTTTCATTTGCCAGCTTCTTTAATACCGTGGAAAGGAAGGCTTGATAATAATTTATTTCTGCTTCTATCTTTTTAAT
>JAISDH010000508.1 GCA_031264975.1 Bacteroidales bacterium | reverse complement strand
GTCAGTGAATGGACAGGAAAAGAAATTCATTTTCCTGACGATTTTCAGTGTCATTTGTCATTAAAGGACACTCTTCCGGATGTCTGTCTAAGTTTGATGAATGCGGAGTATAAAATACTCTTATATGTAGATTCCACCGGATGCAGCAATTGCCGTTTGAAATTAGCCTCGTGGCGGCATTTGATTGAAGAAGCGGACAGTTTGTTTAAAGATAAATTGAGTTTTTTATTCTTTTTCCAGCCTAAGAACAAAAAGGAAATGACATATTTGTTTATAAGAGATAATTTTAATTATCCTGCGTTTATTGATGAGAATAATAAAATTAATCAATTGAATCATTTTCCCGAGAGAATGGAATACCAGTGTTTCTTTCTGGATAAGGACAATAAAGTCTTGATGATTGGCAATCCGGCTTTAAATTTTAGAATTTGGAAATTATATAAACAAACGATTTCCGAACGGGCGCAAGCGGATGTAATGCCTGTAACAAAAGTTTCGATAGAACATGCAAAATTTGAGATCAAAGATTTGCAAACAGGAAAAACTTCAGAGGCAGCATTTACACTGCAAAACACCGGCACACAGCCGCTGGTTATACAGATGGTTGATGCATCCTGCGGTTGCACTGTTCCTGTTTGGGAAAAACAGCCGGTAGCAGCGGGTAAAAGTACTGAAATCAAAGTACAAATCACTCCGGAAGAGAAGGGATATTTCAACAAAACGATTACAGTGCACTGCAATGTTGAAAAAGGTCGAATTTCACTTAACATCACAGGTGTAGTTGACGATTAAAATGGCTGTAAAATAACAAATCATTATTCAGTGATTACTAACTTTAAGAATGATTCAAATGAAAACAGGCGATTACGAAATATATCAGTCATCCAGCGACAGCAGATTGCTGGACTTAATTCTATCTGGTGATGCAGGCGCCTCCTTTTACCTGATCAGAGTAAAATATCAAAAAGAATTACATGGGGTTATCTATAACTATTTCAAAGGAATTAATATAAAATTTTCGAACAGCAATGATTTGGAATACTGGCTTTATAAATTCCAGAACTACATGGACAGTCCAACAAAAATTGAAGGGAAAAATCAGTTTAACAGTGTTAAGCACAGGGATAATATTCATAACTGGCTATGCCGTTGCTGCAGGTATTTTCTGGTCAATTATAAAATGATTGAAGTTTCTGTTCCCGACGACATGCTGAAAACTTTCTGTTCGGACGTTTACAGTATGGATCGCGAGCCAAAAATATATGACTGTAATATGCTCGAAATAAAGATGACTGACTATTTTTACGACTTTTTGGATATTCGTGATACCTATATAATGTACAGTTATTTATATTGTATAAAGAAAGGACTTGTTATTGTTCATTTGGACGAAAAAATAGCCGACGTTCTGATCAGGTGCGGATATTCCGGCATGTCTGCAGAATATGTGAGAAAAATAAAAAATAAATCAATCAGTAAAGCGAATAAATTTTTCTCAAAAAAGAGGGAAAATTTTCGGCGACATTTTTCACCATATAATGTGGACAATAAAAATTACAGTTATGAAGAGATTCTGCTTAAAAGAAGAAAGGTAATCATGCTGGAACTTGGAATCTATGGGGATTTTCTTACAAATGTGATAATTAATTAAAATTTAAATAATATTTAAGATTATGAATAAAAGAATTTTGAGCATATTTGCTGTCGCAGCGTTTTCGGGCGCGTTTTTATTTTTTTCATGCCGTAACAGTTCCGGTAATCCGGATACGTTCAGCGAAAAGGATTTTGCCAAAACAATTGACTTAAAGGGGTCGGTTCTACAGATTGATACTATGATAATGAGACCGATAAGTATCAGTGTCGTAGATAATTTGCTGTTTTTGACAAACAGCGGTACAGAATATATTTTTGATGTATTCGACCTCAATACAAACAAAAAGATAAACGAATGTATTCGATTCGGTAACGGTCCTGATGAAATGATAAGGCCGACAATTGTTAACCTTACGAAAGACAGTTTGTGGATATTTGACAAACATAGCTGGCTGCTGAGAAATTACCGTATGAAAGATTTTATCTCCGTTTCAAATCCCGTGAATGCAGAAAAAATAAGACTGGATCATACTCATGCCAAAGCAAGTGTGTTGTCCGGCAACAGAATTGTCGCTTCAATGTCAAAATCTATAAACAAAAAGTTTGATTATTACGGCCCGGATGCAAAATTACTATATTCAAAAGGCGAATATACGGATAAAAGCTTGTCTGATATGGATAATATGTTATTTTACAGATTTGATTATACCACAAGTTTGGACGACCGGATTTTTGTAAACTACATGTTTGGCGATATTATAGAAATATATGACGGCTCAACCGGTGATTTGATAAAGAGACGCCAGGGACCAAACAAGTCTAAACCCGTACTGGAATCCATTACAAGGGATGGCGCTACTGCGCTGGCTATTGCCCGTGGATTAACTCATTTATGCTATTCTTTTGCTCCCGAAAGAGCGGGAGACGAAGTTTTCACCTTGTATTACGGCGGTTTACAGGAAGAATTTGACAACAGGTGCAATAAGATGCTTGTCTTTGATTTTAAAGGCAATCCGCTTCGAATATATAATCTGGATATCCCCATTGTACGTTTCACTGTTGATGCGGAGAAAAGAATAATCTATGGCTTGACGGATTTGCAGGATTTACCCGATTCGAACCCGCAGAACGAAATTAATATCATAAAATACGAGTATTAAATATCGACTATGCTGCAGTATCCGTCTGTTTTTTGCAAAAAGTAAGCGTTTTGTCGGATTGTTCAAATAAAATTCGGTTTATGTAATAAATATACGTTACCTTTGCCGCCGCAAAATATGTGTTTAGAGATGTTAAAAAATTGGAATAGAATGATATTATGGCAGTAAGAGGCGCTATTGAAGTTGATGTGGAACTGTGCAAGGGCTGTGGCGTTTGCATAGTGAATTG
>JAISDH010000511.1 GCA_031264975.1 Bacteroidales bacterium | reverse complement strand
CACGGGAAACGGGCGAAAAGCCTCTTTAAATACGGGTTAGAGCTTATTGCAACAGCCTTACTTAACCCGATTACTATACCCGAGATAGATGTCTTTAAATTTTTGTCATGTACTTAGATCGCCAATATAATATTATGATAATATACGAGTTATAAAAATGATATTTCTACTATTGGTGATGTTTCAAAAAGTATGCTGCATCAATTTATTGGCATCCAATCATGTAAAAGCGAATTTAATATTTATTAAATCATCAAAACAAAGTATTTAATTTAAAAGATATCATATAATCAGTCATTTACAATTCCGTTGCTTGTAATCATTCTAAATAACAACGATATGGAGTTCTTAAATTTGATTATAATGAGCTATATATAAAAAGATTACATCTGCATACTTTTTATGTCACCACCCTACTATTATCTATCCAAACAAAATGAATGAAATTACAATATTTTTACAATCAGATTTTTATAAAATAGATGAAATTTTGTTGCAGTTGCCTTTTCAAACGCTTAAACAAATTATATCCTGATAATTGCAGAGATGCCACTTTCATGCGGATGAAGGAAGATGCGATGAACAACGGTCAAACCAAACCGTGTCACAATGTACAAACAGGCACAGAAAAATAATACGTCACCAATTTTGGAATCTATCATACCTCATGGGATACTACTACCCCGGAATCTTTGATTAATCTCCATAAAAGCCGTTTCGGCAGCTTGCCAAAATAACTGAGTACTGATGCAGGTTATGGTCGTGAAAAAAAATACGAACTGCTGGAAAATAATGAGATAGATGCCTTTGACAAATACAGCTATTTCCATAAAGAACAAAAGAAGGCTTTTCGTAACAACCCCTTTTTACAGGATAAGCTGTATTACAATGAAAAAGAAAACTATTTTGCATGTCCGGTGGGTCAACATATGGAATTTATCGGCAACAAGAAAAGCACTTCGGATAATGGTTCTGTAACTCACCTGTATTTACATAGGGCATGCAACCGTAAAGGATGTCCCATGCGGGGGACAATGTCATAAATCTGAAGGGGAAAGGGTCATACAGGTTAATCATAAACTTCGGGAATACAAGCATAAGGCAAAGGAAAGACTTAACTCTATTAATATATTGAATATAAGAGCAAAATAGATATTGAAAAATAACATTGATAACAATAATAGCAAGACGACCCTCTTCATTTGGTTTAATGAAATTTGGAATATTATAATAATCTTTTGGCGGCAGTACGGTAGAAGACAGTCAAAATCAAATGGAGATTACCCTGATGTTGGAACGTTATGACGTTGTCGTTGTCGCATATTTGCCAAAAGTACAATCGGCTTCGATCAAATATGCCATATCAATTGCCGGTTTTGGAGAATATCAGTTCTACTATTTTGTCCCAATTTTCCTTTTGAAAAGATGCAGCATGTCCGCCTGTATCAAAAAATGTTAGATTTTTATTGCTGGAAATACTTGATTGGTATAGCTTCTCACTCATTGTAAAAGGTAAAGTCCGATCATCTTTTGCATGAAAAAGCTCAACATTGCCTTCAAACTTCTGCAATTTTTCCACATTGGAAATTTTCATTAAATTGTCTTCAACGTTCAATTTAATAAACGGCGAAAAAAGTTTGTAAATGCCTTTCGTATTGCTATGTTTCATATATTTAAGAAAGTCTTTGCCATCGGAAATAGGTGCAAGTAAAATCAAGTTATCAACATGATTATCAACAGCCAAGCTCGTTGCATAGAGCGAGCCCATGGAATAACCGATTATTGATAAATTTCCAATATTTTCAGTTTTCAGTTTTTCATAAAAAATCTGATTATAACCAAACTGTTTATTGATAGAAAATGCGCCAGTACTATTGCCGTAACCACTATAACTTAAACATATAACCTTTGCATTATTGTTTTTTGCAAGTTTCATTATGTTTTGAAAAATACCAATACTTAATTCTCCATAACCGCAAAAAACATAAACTGTTTGTGTAATGTTTTGAGGTAAAAAAACAAAATATTCAAGTGAAACAGTATCATTTATAAATGTGTAATCGCGAATGATTGTCAAATTGTCGTCTTTATAGAGAATATTAATCTTTTTATTGGGCAACGTTTTAATAGCGGCAACAAAACTGCTGTCGCTAATATTTTTAATATAACGACTGATTCGTGTCGAATCGTATGGGATTTTGTAGTAATTTCCTAGAATGGTCTTTTCCGTAATTCTGATAGAACATGAATTGAATATTAATAATAATATAACAAATTGAAATGCTGTGAAACAACAGAGTTTTTTTCTCAATTTTACAATGAACATTGTTTGCATAATACTTCGCGGTATTTAAGGGGACGTCTAAAAATCTTAATTTTATATTTTGATTGTCACGAATAACCGAAGCTCCTTAAAAGAGCTTCGTCAAATTGGTTGCAAATATATATAAAATTATTTAACTACACACAGATACATATTCCGAAGCAAGAGCGTATGGAATCCGTATCCGAAGATATAAAGGCAGCAACACTTTTGCACCCTATTTTGTACTGGTTAGCGGATTTTTCACCAACAAAGATATCCCGGCTATTTCTTTTCCATATTAATTTAGAATACATACCTTGCTCCGCCCGCTGTAATTTTTGAATGAAATTTTTGTTTGCCTGTTGGTAATTCAAAAAATTCAGATACCTTTGCCCCCGCAAAGTTCTTTTTTATACTTGAGTCCGCTAAGGTGTTCTACGTTTTGTAGAATTAAAAGGGAACCGTGTGAAAATCACGGACTGTCGCGCAACTGTAAGCTCTAAAAAAGAGTTCTATGCAATAAGCCACTGTCGATTGATGGGAAGGCGCATAGAATAGAGCAAGTCAGGAGACCTGCCTTAATCCGGTTTGGCAATGCTTTCGCGAAAAAAAGCAGAGTCGAACAACAGGCCTCTTGTGTTTATCTACAACCCATGAGCACAAAGGTGTGTCCTTCCCTCTCTTATTTTTCATGTTAAGCATTTGAAGTTCAAAAGAACTTTTAACTGATTTATTATTCATTAAAAAGTTAAAAGTATGCGAACGCACAATCTGGGCTATCCGCGCATTGGTAGCCAACGTGAATTAAAAAAAGCCTGTGAAAATTACTGGGCAGGTAACATTAGTCTTGATGAATTGTTGCAAACGGGTAAACAAATCCGTCAGGAAAACTGGAAGTTGCAGCAAAAAGCAGGTATTGACCTGATTCCCACAAACGATTTTTCGTATTACGACCACGTATTGGATACCAGCCTGATGGTCGGGAATATTCCGCCACGCTTTATCCCGCTTGTACAGGAACAAAAGAAATCTTTTCATACCCTGTATTTTGCAATGGCTCGCGGATTACAGAAAAATTCAATGGATATTACTGCCCTTGAAATGACCAAATGGTTCGATACTAACTACCATTACCTCGTTCCAGAATTTCACAAAAACCAAAAGTTTAGTTTTGTTGCAACAGATGTTATCAATGAATTTCTTGAAGCAAAACAACTCGGTATTAATGCCAAGCCCGTAATACTTGGGCCTGTTAGCTATCTCTTATTAGGAAAAGAAAAAGAACAAGGATTCCATCGACTTGACTTATTAATGTTACTTTTACCTGTATATAAGGAAATTCTGAACAGATTTCAACAGGTTGGCGCAACTTATATACAAATGGACGAACCTTGCTTAGCGCTTGATTTAGACGAACAGGCAAAACAATATTTCCGTGAAGCATACCAATATTTAAGCAAAGAATGCCCCGGAATAAAAATACTTCTCGCTACTTATTTCGGAACATTAGGCGACAATTTATCCCTTGCCTGTTCCCTGCCCATAGATACTTTACATGTCGATTTGGCAAAAACCCCCGAACAATTAGATGGCGTATTGTATCAACTTGCTGAATACATGTCGCTTTCACTGGGAATTGTCGATGGGAGAAATATTTGGAAAAACGATTATGAAAAATCTCTGACTATCATCCATAAAGCCATGCAGGTTTTGGGACAAGAACGTATATGGATAGCCCCTTCCTGTTCGCTGTTGCACAGCCCCTGCAATTTGGAATTGGAAACAAATGAAAATATCCTGTCTAAAAAAATCAAACAATGGATGTCATTCGCCAAACAAAAACTGAACGAGTTATCCGACTTGTCAAAACTATCCGATCCATTGTCCAACGAAAAAGAAACCTTGTTGGTGGAAAATAAAAAAAGCATTGTATCCCGCATCACATCAACTCTTATACATGACCGTTCGGTTCAGGCAAGAATATCGTCCGTTACCCCAAAAGATTTTGAAAGGGAACAACCCTTCAATCAACGAAAATCATTACAATCCGCCATTCTGAATCTGCCCATTCTTCCGACCACTACAATCGGTTCTTTTCCTCAAACCAAAGAAGTCCGCGAATTGCGCTCAAAATTCAAAAAAGGAATCATTTCTGAAAAAGAATACATAGAAGGATTAAAAGATTTTACGAAACGAGCCATTGAAATACAGGAACAGATAAGCTTGGATGTATTGGTACACGGAGAATTTGAACGCAACGATATGGTCGAATATTTTGGCGAACAACTGGATGGATTTGTCTTTAGTCAAAACGGATGGGTACAAAGTTACGGTTCCCGCTGCGTGAAGCCACCCATTATATATGGTGATGTATCCCGTCTGGGATCCATGACAACGGATTTGATAAGTTATGCGCAATCACTTACACATAAACCCGTAAAAGGAATGTTAACGGGGCCTGTAACTATTTTGCAATGGTCTTTCGTCCGCAACGACCAACCGCGTTCGGCAACGGCATTTCAAATCGCTTTGGCTATCCGCGACGAAGTATCGAATTTGGAACATGCCGGAATAAAAATTATTCAAGTCGATGAACCCGCTATCAGGGAAGGACTACCATTGCGTAAATCCGACTATGCGGAATATCTGGAATGGGCGGTAAAAGCATTCAAACTCGCCACATCCGTAGCACAATCTCAAATCCAAATACATACCCACATGTGCTATTCCGAATTCAACGACATCATAACTTCCATTGCCGCTATGGACTCGGATGTAACTACCATAGAAACTTCACGTTCCCAAATGGAATTACTGGACGCCTTTATCACTTACAAATATTCCAACGATATTGGCCCTGGAGTTTACGACATCCATTCACCACGCATACCCACGGTCACCGAAATAGAGTCCCTGTTGAACAATGCATTGAAGCTAGTTTCCTACCAGCAGTTATGGGTAAATCCCGACTGTGGCTTAAAAACCCGGAATTGGGAAGAAACCGTTCCTGCATTACGGAATATGGTACAAGCCGCCTCAAATATCAGAAACAAAATTTTATCAAATAATAAATATGCATAAAATAAAAAAAATACTCATTGCCAATCGGGGTGAAATTGCAGTCCGCATCATGCGTTCGTGCAAGGAAATGAGAATAGAAACGGTGGCTGTATTTTCACAAGCCGACCGTACATCCAAACATGTGTGGTATGCAGATGAAGCTTACTGCATTGGCGGAGCCGCCTCGAAGGACAGTTATTTAAAAATCGAAACAATCATCGAAGTAGCCAAAAACAACGGAGTAGATGCCATTCACCCCGGCTACGGCTTTTTATCGGAAAACTCGCACTTTGCGCGTCGCTGCAATCAGGAAGGCATTATTTTCATCGGCCCCACGTCTCAAACAATGGACATGATGGGCGATAAGATATCTGCCCGCAAGCAAATGATAAAAGCAGGTGTCCCCGTTGTTCCCGGAATCGAACAAGGATTGAGAAGCGTGGAAGAAACCGTTGAAATATGTCATCAAATTGGGTTTCCGGTAATGATAAAAGCATCTATGGGCGGAGGCGGTCAAGGCATTCGCCTTATTCAAAACGAAACCGAAGTAAAAGAAGCCTACCTGAGCGCCAAATCTGAATCCCTTTCCTCATTCGGGGATGATACAGTTTACATCGAAAAATTCGTAGAAGAACCGCATCACATCGAGTTTCAGATATTGGGCGACACGCACGGTAATATCATTCATCTGTGCGAACGCGAATGTTCCATCCAACGCCGGAATCAGAAAATAGTAGAAGAAAGCCCGTCGCCATTCATTACGCCCGAACTACGTAAAGAAATGAGTGAAAAGGCTGTCATGGCAGCACAAGCCGTCAATTATATCGGTGCAGGAACCATCGAATTTTTAGTCGATAAACACCGGAATTTCTTTTTTTTGGAAATGAATACCCGTTTGCAGGTCGAACACCCCATTACCGAAGAAGTACTGGGTCTTGATTTGGTAAAGGAACAGATAAAAATTGCCGAAGGGCAAATCCTGTCCATAAAGCAGGATGACGTAAAACAACGCGGACATGCCATTGAATTGCGTATCTGTGCCGAAGATGCCGAAATGAATTTCATGCCTTCGCCCGGAACCATTAAAAAAATCATCAAACCCAGTGGTATTGGTGTCCGTATCGACAGTTATGTGTACGAAGGCTATGAAATACCCATGCACTACGACCCAATGATAAGCAAACTGATAATATGGGCAGTAAGCCGTCCTTATGCCATCGAACGCCTTCAACGGGTACTACATGAATATAAAGTCACAGGTATAAAAACCAATATCAACTACCTGAAAAGTATCATTGATGTTCCCGAATTTGTCGAAGGGAAATATGATACTGGATTTATTGCCAAACATACGGAAGAACTGAAAAACGGAACGATAGCCGAAGACAAGAATACGGAGAATATCGCGCTGGTAGCTGCTTACATCGACTATATCGTCATTCTGGAAGAAAACCGTTCGGATAACAAAAACGACAACCGTCCCAACAGCCGTTGGCGGAATTTCGGTTTACACAAAGGAATTTTAAGAATCTGATTATGGAAATACATATTGGAAACAGGGTAGCTGAAATAGAGCTGCTCAACAAAGAAGAAAATCAAGTACGCCTGTCGATAGACGGCGAAGAATACGAAGTCGATATCACGATGTTGCAGGAAGGGGTATATTCCATTCTACAAAACGGGAAATCGTATAATGCGGAACTGACCTATTCGGAAGACCGCAAAAATTATAAGGTAAACGCAGCATTTTCCTCACACAATATTCAAATTATTGATACGAAAGCCAAATACCTTCGCCTGAAAAGAGGCGCTGACGAGCGGCAGGACGACAAAATTATATCGCCCATGCCGGGGAAAGTCGTTCATATTCCCATACAAGCCGGTAGCCAACTACAGGCAGGCGATACCATTATCGTTATCGAAGCGATGAAGATGCAAAACAGCTATAAAGTAACAAGCGACTGTACAGTCAAAGAAATTTTAGTAACCGAAGGCGAAGCGGTAAATTCAAATCAACTGCTGATTCGTCTGGACTTAATGAATGTCGAACACAAGAAGTAAATTATGGTACACGAAGAATTATATCAATCATTTGAAGATAAAAACAAAACTGCAGAAACAGGTGGTGGAGCGGAACGGATACAAAAACAGCACGAATCTGGCAAAATGACGGCACGGGAACGTATCGAAATGCTTTTAGACAAAGGAACTTTCGTTGAACTCGACAAATTTATGGCGCACCACTGTTCCAACTTTGGAATGGATAAAAGCCATATAGCAGGCGATGGAATCGTTTCTGGTTACGGGCGGATAGATGGGCGGCAAGTCTTTGCCTACGCTTATGACTTTACAGTATATGGCGGAACGCTGGGAGCCGTCAATGCCAGAAAAATCGTAAAGGTACAACAGTTGGCGTTGAAAAACGGCGCACCGATTATCGCATTGAACGATTCGGGTGGCGCACGCATTCAAGAAGGTGTTGAAAGCCTTTCGGGCTATGCTTCCATTTTTTACCAAAACACAATCGCATCGGGAGTTATTCCGCAAATCTCGGCCATTTTAGGTCCTTGTGCGGGCGGTGCTTGTTATTCGCCCGCGCTGACCGATTTTATTTTCATGGCGAATAAAAACAGCTATATGTTTGTTACCGGACCTGATGTAGTGAAAACCGTTACCCACGAAGAGGTGGACAAGGAGGAACTCGGAGGAGCCTATACTCACAGTAGTAAAAGCGGAGTAGCCCATTTTGTCTGCAATTCGGAAGAAGAAGTATTGATGTCTATCCGCGAATTGTTGAGTTTCCTGCCTTCCAACAATATGGAAGATACGCCTATAATTCCCTATTCGGACGATACGAATCGCGACTTGCCCGAATTACAGGAAATCGTTCCTAGCGATCCGAACGTCCCATACGATATGAAAGATATTATCGAACCCGTGTTGGACGACCATTATTTCTATGAAATCATGTCACATTTTGCCAGAAACGCCATCACGGGATTTGGAAGATTGGGAGGAAAAGCCGTTGGCATCGTGGCCAATCAACCCACATTTCTGGCGGGAGTTCTTGACATTGACAGTTCCGATAAAATAGCGCGTTTCATACGCTTTTGCGATTGCTTCAACATTCCCATTATCACGTTTGAAGACGTTCCGGGTTTCCTTCCGGGAACCGTGCAGGAACATAATGGTATCATACGTCACGGAGCCAAAATAATATATGCCTATTCGGAAGCTACCGTTCCTAAAATAACACTGATTACGCGAAAGGCATACGGAGGAGCTTACATCGTAATGTCGAGCAAAGAAACGGGCGGTGATATTAACTTCGCCTATCCCACTGCCGAAATCGCCGTAATGGGAGCCGAAGGAGCCGTAAATATCCTGTATCGCCAAGTTGATGACGAAACCAAGAAAAAAGCGGTGGACGAATACCGTAAAAATTTCGCCAATCCTTACAAAAGTGCAGAATTGGGATATATCGACGAAATTATCCTGCCCAAGTATACGCGCATCAAACTGATACAGGCATTGGAAATGGCAAAAAACAAAATCAAATCGAATCCCCCGAAAAAACACGGAAACATTCCATTATAAAAAAGACAAATACTTATGAACGTTATACATGAATTTTTCACTATGCAAAGTATTGCATCAACGATGTTATACTTGTGTTTGACAGCCTTCACAGGCGTAATACTTGGTAAACTGGAAATTAAGGGCATTAAACTGGGCATTGCCGGAGTATTATTTACAGGCATCCTTATCGCTCACTTCGGAGCGCCGATAGATGCACACGTCCTGCATTTTATCCGTGATTTCGGACTTGTACTGTTTGTTTACAGTATCGGATTGAGCATGGGGCCACGCTTTTTCTCATCTTTCAAAAAAGATGGACTGCTGCTAAACCTTTTAGCTATTAGTGCGGTTTTAGGCGGTTTCGGGATCGCTTGTTTGATTTACTATCTGACCGGCTTGTCGCCTGCGGTTGTCGTTGGTATGTTGTGTGGAGCGGTAACTAACACGCCCAGCCTTGGCGCGGCACAACAAGCGCTGACAGAGCAAGGTGCGGAAGCCGCCGTTGTTTCCGAAACGGGTATGGCGTATGCTATAGCTTATCCCTTCGGTATTTTGGGAATCATCATCATCATGCTGCTAATCCGACTGATTTTTAGGATTAATGTCCATTTGGAAGTTAAAGATTATACCAAAACGCTTGACAACAGCGAAATGAAACTGCAAAGTGTGGAAATTACAGTATCCAACTCCAATTTATTTGGGAAAAACATTGATTACATCAAACGCATTATCGACAAAGAATTGGCCGTTTCCCGTATCATACGCAACAAAGAATCCATCATAGCTGCCAATACGGAAATCATTCAGGAAGGCGACATCATTTGCGGCGTTTCGTCCCAAAACCTGATTGATAATTTGGAATTTAAAATCGGGAAAGTGAAAGTAGTCAAAAACAAGGAAGATATCCCCGGTCTTTTGGGAATGGTAAACGTGCTGATGACCAATAAAAAACTGACAGGGAAAACAATCGAACAAGTTGGCGTCTATCGCCGCTATCCGGCAAATATAACCCGCATCTATCGGTCGGGCATGAAAATCCTACCGACCTTTGAAACTACACTGGAATTGGGCGACATGATTCGCGTTGTCGGGAAAAAAGAGGTTTTAGACGATGTAAAAAAAGAGCTGGGCAATTCCATCAATGAATTGGCAAAACCCAACATTATTTCCATATTTCTCGGAATATTCGCGGGAATATTATTGGGCAGCATTCCCTTTTTTATCCCCGGACTTCCGGTGCCGACCAAGCTCGGACTAGCGGGCGGCCCTCTTTTGGTAGCCATATTATTGGGCTACAAGGGGCGTACCGGCAAACTGAATTTCTACATGACACCCGGAGCCAGTCTCTTTATGCGCGAATTGGGTATCATTCTTTTCCTGTCCTGCGTAGGCTTACTATCGGGTGAAAAATTCGTAGAAACCCTTTTAAGTGGAGGTTGGCAATGGATGCTTTACGGCATTGCCATTACCCTCGTTCCAATTTTAGTAGTAGGCATCATAGCCCGATTCTTAAAAGTTAATTATTTGAAAATATGCGGTTTCATTTCGGGTTCCATGACCGACCCTCCTGCATTGGAATTTGCTAACAGTATTGCACCCGGTCAGGCACAGGCCGTCGCTTATGCCGCTGTATATCCGATAACCATGTTTTTACGAGTATTGTTGGCTCAAATTTTTGTGCTGTTGACTTTATAGTAACAAATTAAAATGGTAAAAAGGTTCATTCAAAACATTTGAGACCAAGCAGATATTCATGCTAAATACATATTTCAGTTAAATAACTTTGTGTTCATTATAAATTTTAGTAAGTTTGCACCGATTTTGGCGCTGCAATTCCGCAATCTCGGAAAAGCAGTGAAAAGGGAATCAGGTGAAAATCCTGAACAGGCCCGCTGCTGTAAGCTCTGTAAAGTCTTTGAGCAATACTAAAACCACTGTCCCGAAAAGGGATGGGAAGGGGCGCTCAAAGATGGAGTAAGTCAGAAGACCTGCCAAAAGGAAATAGTTACAAGGCTTTCGAGGAACAGAGCCAAGGAACAATCGGGGGGGCAGGTTGCAAGAAATAAGTTATATACCTACCGTTCCGTTTTCCGCCTTGTTTCACGAGGGCTGTCTTAAACAGTTTTGATGAAGCGGTTTTATTTTTCTACATTTTTTATAATTGCGCTTTGCGACATATCAAGCCATGCTTTTGCCCAATCCGAAGTCGATACGGCAAAGGTCTATATGCTTGGAGAAGCAAGGGTTTATGGTCGTACGGCAACTAAAGAGATCATCCCTGTACAAACCTTAACAGGGCAGGCACTTCAAAAGTTGAGCGTTTACTCTGTAGCCGATGCCGTACGCTACTTTTCGGGCGTACAGATTAAGGACTACGGCGGTATCGGCGGATTGAAAACCGTTAATATCCGCAGTATGGGAAGCCAGCACGTCGGCGTGTTTTACGATGGCATACAAATTACCAATGCACAGAACGGGACCATTGATCTTGGCAAATTTTCGCTTGACAACATGGAGTCCCTGTCGGTTTACAATGGGCAAAAAAGTGACATTTTTCAATCTGCTAAAGACTTTGCTTCGGCAAGCGCACTCTATATGGTCTCCCGTAAACCGCTGTTCGAAGCACAAAAAAAGAATAATATTATCCTGAAGGCCAAGACGGGTTCCTTCGATTTGCTAAATGCCACAGCGCTATGGGAGTGTCGTATTTCGGAAAAACTCAGTTCGTCGTTAAATACAGAATTTCTATACACTTCGGGGAAGTATAAATTTAGGTATCAAAAAACAGGCGGCTATGATACCACCGAAGTACGACGCAACGGAGATGTTGCCTCACTACGCGCCGAAGCGGCGCTGTTTGGCAAAATAAACGGAGGCGAATGGCAAGTCAAAGCTTATTTTTACAGTTCGAAACGTGGTTACCCTGGCGCTGCTGTAAAAAAAGACTATGGCATATCTCTGCTTAACGAAGATCGCCAGAAAGACCGTAATTTCTTTGTACAATCATTATTCCGCAAAAACATTTCACCGTTGTATAACCTCAAGTTACAGCTAAAGTACGCCAACGACTATATGAATTACGTGATGCCGCCCGAGAGTACGCTCGAACCTATGGATAACCATTACCAGCAGCAGGAAGTTTACCTTACGGCAAGCAATTTGTTTACCATTACCAAACATTGGACAGCAAACCTTGCCGGAGATTTTCAATGGAACTATTTGGACGCAGATGGCACGGATATGTTTAACGCCAATTTTGTTGAACCACGACGGTATACTATTTTGGGCGCCGCTGCTACATCGTTGTATTTGAATAAGTTAAATCTACAAGGCAGCCTGCTTTACACCTTTGTGAAAGATGCGAGCGCACGTAGCATGGACGTGGCTCCCGACAAAAACGTCTTCACACCCACAGTTGTTGCATCATACAAGCCATTCACACAAACCGACCTTAAATTACGGGCTTTCTACAAAAAGATTTTTCGCATGCCTACGTTTAATGATTTGTACTACGTGCAAATCGGCAACCGTTTGCTCAAACCCGAATATAGCGCCCAATACAATCTGGGATTTTTCTACAACAAAAATTTTCACCACAAAACATTTAAAAGCATAAGCTTTCAGGCGGACGCCTATTACAACGAAGTAAGCGATAAAATCATTGCCACGCCTACTTCTAATCAATTGGTGTGGACTATGATTAACTTAGGATATGTAGAGATAAGGGGAATAGATGCCGCACTCAATCCGTCTTTTCAATTTGGAAAATTATTTGTTAATGTCCGGTTAAGTTACACCTATCAAAAAGCGCAGGATTTTACGCCTGACAAAGACGACGGCGGAGGCGGTAGCGGCGATAATGATTATACTATAAATGTTTATGGGCATCAAATTCCTTATATTCCATGGCATAGCGGTTCGGCCATTGTGAATGCCGTTTACCGCGCATGGGATTTCAACTACAGTTTTATATACACTGGCGAACGGTATATGCTGGGTGGAAATATTCCTGAAAACTATATCCAACCGTGGTACACGCATGATTTGTCGATTGCTAAAACATTATACATCAAAGCTTCTACCTTAAAAATTACCGCCGAGGTAAATAATGTGTTCAACCAGCAATACGAGGTCGTCAAATGGTACCCTATGCCCGGTACAAATTTCAAAATCACTTTAACATGCATAATATGAAGAAAAGTATTTTCTCAAATAAGTTGATCTTAACCGCTATTTACGCACTGGTACTGGTCTTCAATTCCTGCCGGAAGGACGATCCGACGCTGCCGTCCACACCTATTGTAATTAATCCATGGGAGCAAGTCACGGGCGACATTTATGGGTTCTTTTTGCTGAACGAAGGTAATATGGGGAGCAATAAGGCATCCCTTGATTACTACGATTACGAAACGGGCGTATATACCCGGAATATTTACGGCGAACGCAACCCAAATGAGGTGAAAGACCTTGGCGATGTGGGAAACGATATTCAGATATACGGGAACAGACTCTATGCCATTATCAACTGCTCGAATTATTTGGAAGTAATGGACGTAACTACGGCAAAACATATCACAAAAATTGCTATTCCGAATTGCCGCTACGTAGTGTTCAAAGACCAATATGCCTATGTAAGTGCCTATGCCGGGCCAGTACAGATTGACCCTAATGCCCGTATCGGATATGTGGCCAAAATAGACACGGCAGCGTTGAAAGTAGTCGGTGAGTGTATTGTTGGTTACCAGCCCGAGGAAATGGCCGTAGTGGGCGATAAATTATATGTAGCCAACTCCGGCGGCTATCGTGTTCCGAACTATGACCGTACGGTATCGGTCATAGACTTGATAGAATTTAAAGAAATAAAGAAAATAGATGTCGCTATAAACCTTCACCGGATTACTCCCGACAATTATGGAAATTTGTATGTCTCGTCGCGTGGTGATTATTACAATGTTCCATCGAAAACGTTTATCATTGATACAAAAACCGATGAAGTAACCGATACGCTTCACTTGTTACCCAACAGCAATATGACGCTTTGTCGCGACTCGCTTTTTGTGTACAGCACCGAATGGAGTTACATCACCAAAGAATGGACGGTTTCCTACGCTATTGTTAACGTCAAAACAAAAAAAATAGTAACGCGCAACTTCATAAAAGACGGCTCCGACCAACGAATAAAAACGCCCTACGGTATAGCTGTCAACCCAAATACAGGAGAGTTTTTTGTGACCGATGCCAAAGATTACGTAACTCCAGGAACCTTACATTGCTTCGGGTCCGACGGCGTGCGCAAATGGTCGGTAACTACCGGCGATATCCCTGCTCACATGGTATTTACCCGGAAAAAACTAAAACCGCTGAACGAGATTTAATAATAACAAAAATGTAAAATAATGAAAGCAAAAAATATAAAATGGAAATGGCTGTTGCCGGTATTGCTGGCCGCTATAGTACCAGTTTCTTGTAATAATGAAGACGAAGAGTTGCGGCCATCAAAACTGCCGATTATTTCATTTGAAAACACCACAGGTATTTACACAGTAAAAATAGGTAAAACAATCACTATTGAACCATTCGTTGAAAACGATGAAAATGCCATGTATTCGTGGACGGCAGAGGGTAAAATTTTAAGTACCGAGAAAATCCTGACATACTCGTGGAATAAAACAGGACAGGTATTTATCACATTTAAAGTTTTGACGGATTATGGCTCCGCCGACGAAGAAATAAGAGTGGACGTGGCGGAATTGGTTCCTCCTAAAATTACGCTAAGTATTCCAAAAAACGGCTATACCATTGTTACAGGACAGGAATTAATACTTACTCCGGTAGTTGACAACAACGATGAGGCAAGTTATTCGTGGACGGTCGATTCCAAAGAAGTGAGCAAGGAAAAAGATTATACATTTAAATCAGCCGTTACGGGAGCTTTCCATATTTCGTTAAAAGCAACGAATGAAGACGGTGAAGATACGATTGAATTTGATGTACACGTAAAACTACCCTCCGACATGCCTTTTTCGTGGAGTTTTGAGAACACTACGTTCCATGTTTCCCAAGGTAGAATTATACGTCTCTTACCTTTTGCCATTACCAACGCATTTGACGCTACATACACATGGACTATCAATGACACCGAAGTGCAGAAAAACGCCAATCCATTATACGCCTTTAAAGCAGACAATCAAGGTACTTACTCCGTTAAAGCAACCATGAAAAATTCATATAACGAAGTGTCGCATACCCTCACAGTAAAAGTTTGCCCGCCGGAAGGAACCTATAAACGGGTTGCTACCGGAACAAGTGTTGCCGCATGGAATAAAGTATATGAATTTCTTCCCGCTCCGGGACAATTCGTGAACGAAGACTATACCGTTACTACAATGGCGGAAGCCGTAACATACGCTGAAGGCAGGTTGCGTCAAAACGCATACGTATCATTAGGCGGCTTCGGCGGATATATTGTGCTGGGTTTCGATCATAGCATTGAAAACGACGGCGGGTATAATTTTCAAGTAATGGGCAATTCTTTTCAAGGCTCTTCCGAACCGGGTATTGTATGGGTAATGCAGGACGAGAACGGCGACGGCTTGCCCAATGATACTTGGTACGAACTCAAAGGCAGTGAATATGGGAAAGTCGAAACTATCCAAGATTACGAAATAACCTATTACCGTCCGCGTTCGGTAGGCATGCCGGTTTCGTGGACAGACAATCGGGGAAAATCGGGAACAATAGATTATTTGGCCGCTTACCATCGCCAGGATTATTACTACCCGCTTTGGGTAAAAACAGAGAC
The DNA here is from genome assembly GCA_031264975.1 of Bacteroidales bacterium. Lineage (GTDB taxonomy): Bacteria > Bacteroidota > Bacteroidia > Bacteroidales > WCHB1-69 > JAIROC01. Next base: position 5,119 of record JAISDH010000511.1, on the reverse strand, counting down.
TTACACGTTACGCGGTACCTGCCTTAAATCGCATACACGCGAAACATCGCCAGGTTACTGGAGCAACGATTCGTTTGAGTGGGGCTATGTCGATAATTTTAGCTCTATCGACCGGCTTACGGACGATGACAATTATAATGCCGGCGTGAATGCCAACCACTTCAAAATAAGCGATGCAGTTACATTCGACGGCAAGTCGGCCAACTTACAATACATTGATTTCATAAAAGTACAAACCGGCGTAAATACTAAAGCAGGCTGGTTGGGTGAAAACTCCACCGAGGTCTTCGATACAAAAGACTTTAATATGATTAAAAAATAATATTCACAAATTTAAACAACAAAATCATGAAAAAAATTATTAAGTTTTTAACTTGCATGTCTTGTACGGCATTGCTTTTCGGTGCATGTAGCAAAGACGAACCCAATCCGTTTGACGGTACCGATAATCACATCACGTCATTCATCATCAAAAAAGACGGCGTGAACTATGTTGCAGCTATTGCCGAAGATAAAATTACCATTACCGTTCCGGTAAACATAAGTTTGTCTGGCGCCACAGTAGATTACAAACTTTGCGAGAATACCACCATACAGCCCGACCCAGCTACTGTTTCGGATTGGGAGAACGAACAGGTTTTCCGGGTAAAATCTTACAGTGGTGCATCGCGTGACTATACTTACAGCGTAGTGCGATCGGAAATTTCCTATACAGGAAACGTAAGCTTGCTTACACAGGCCGATGTAGAAACATTTGCCGCTTCCGGCTCCACTATTGTGGACGGCAACTTGATAATCGGCTCGGAAGCCAAGCCGGATGCCGCTACTGCCATTGTAAATTTGGACGGGCTAAGCAGCATTAAGGAGGTAAAATACCATATTATTATCAATAGCAGTTTTGTCGGCGCCGATTTGAACGGCCTCAAAAATGTGGAAAAATGCGGCGGCATATACATTGGTACTGCAGCAGCAAAAATAGCCTTGTCAAAGAAAATATCCGTAGAATTACCAGCCCTCACAACAGCGGGAGATGTCATACTGAACAGCGACTCCGTACAAATCGTTTCATTGGCTAAACTACAATCCGTAAGTAATTTCCAACTATCATCAAGAACGGTGGAATCGGTTGATCTGTCTTTATTGAAAGAAGTGGCAGGAAATCTTTCGCTGACAAACGCATCGATTACGGCAAACAATACCTTGACAAACATATCATTTCCTCAACTAACATCAATAGGCGGCTCCCTTGCTATGCAATATTTCAGCGGCCTTGCAAGTGCCATATTTGCCAAACTTACTTATATAGGCGGCGGAATAGACGTTACCCTTAACTCTAACGCACTTGAAGAATTGAATTTTCCAGAACTTGCTGTGACCAATGGAATTATCAATATCGAACGTGCTCCCGGCTTGTTGACATTGTCACTACCTAAAGTAAAGAGTATCACATCGTTTATTTACAATAAAACCTCATACAGTAACTATCCACTGGCTAACCTTAACCTCTCTTCGCTAGAGACGATTGAAAATGAATTTTATATTCGCAGTATTCCTATGGAAACGCTTAATTTTCCGAAACTTAAAAGCATAGGAGGTACTATGACGATATGGGAAGTACCGGTAACTACATTGAATTTGGCAGAACTCACTAAAGCAGGCAAACTTTACCTGTATGGCATAAGACTGCTTGAAAGTCTTAATCTCTCTAAAATAACAGAACTGGGCGTTATAGAGTTGAGTGGTTGTCTTAAACTCACAGCCGTTACATCACCGAAAACGATAGGCGACGTTACCATTAACTACGCAAGTAATGCAACATGCCCGACACCTATATTCAATGGCCTTGAAACGGTATCAGGGGCATGGACAACCCAAAGCAGTGGTAATACGACCCTTTTCGATATTGCCAACGTAAAGCACATAGGTACATTTAAAATTAGCGATGCCTCTCAAGGAGCCGTACTGAATCTACCGGCTGTTGAAACCATGAATGCACTGGAAATAAATTCTTATAAACTGGGGATACTAACAGCTCCGGAACTTACCACAGTAGAAAATCTTAGATTGAACACCGTATGGTCGCTGGCAACGCTTACTATTCCGAAATTAAAAACCGTGTCTAATTTTACACTGAACGAAATAGGCGGCTCCTATAATGCAAATAATGCGCGCATGTCCAATTTGGATGCTTTCAGTAGCATTACTTCGCTGGGGAGTGTTAAAATCGAATACTGTACAAAATTGATTGATTTTACCGGACTATCAAATGCACTATCAGGCCTTACAGCCGCCAATTGGTCGGTAACCAATTGCGGATATAACCCGACTTTCCAAGATATGTTGGACGGGAATTATGTTAAACCATAAAACAATTAATTAACTGATGTTACGCAGAGAAAAGGAAACATGCGATATAAAAACCTCGGAACGCATCTTCAATTTTTTGCATCAGATATGCAATATGCCGTATGAGGCTTGTGATAGAGATATAGCACATTCTTGCGTAACATCAGTTATTAAGTTATTTTACGCATAAAAAGTTACAAAGCGCCTGTTTGAGTATCAAACGAAATTTACCTCATTTATTTTTGAGAAAGCTAGTAGAATGCCAAACACAAATAATGCGTTGGAAGTAACATTCACAGCCTTGAAGAACAGTTTGAGAAATCATAATGGAATGTCCAAAGAAAACCGCAAGCGGTTTATTGATGGTTTTTTGAAAGCATAAGCTCCCTCAACGTATATCAAAAAAAGGATTGCCGTATAACAATCCTTCCTTGACACACTTGTCGGTCTGTCAATTTTATCCCTGACGGGTTGCTTCCCAGCATTGCCCGTTTCCGTTTCAATCTGACTGAACAAAGATAAATGATAGCTGATAAACAGCAATAAACAGGCAAAATTTTCAGCCTGAAATTTGAGCTATACACCAACTTTATTATGGGCGGTACGGATAAAAAGATAGAAATACCCTACGGTATAGCCATCAATCCCGAAACACGCGAAATATTCGTTACCGATGTGAAGGATTACATAACGCCCGGAACACTGTACTGCTTTACACCCGACGGCAAGAAAAAGTGGGAAATAACCACGGGCGATATTCCCGCACGTATTGTAATTCACGCGAAAGAAATTAATCGATCAATAAAACTAAGAAAATGAGTATGTATAAAACAAAAGCAATGAAGTATATACTTCTGATGATGTTTTCGGTGTTGCTTTGGTCTTGCAACAAAAACAAAGAAGACGACCCTTTTGCTGGAAGCGATAATTATGTCGTTTCCTTCTCCCTTACCAGTAGAGACCAAACTATCCATGCATCCATCTCGGATGCTGAAATTATCATCGCCAAACCTGTAGGTTATTCTTTGAACGGAGCCACCGCCAAAGTGACGTTGAGTGAAAATGCCGGTATTCAACCAAATCCGGCAGAAATCAGCGATTGGGAAAACGAACAGGTTTTTGTTGTAACGGCTCGTAATGGACAGAAGAAAGTATACACCTATTCCGTAATCAACAGCGGAGCTACTGCCAACGGGTCGATTATTCTTCAAACACAAGCGGAAGTCGATGCGTTCGGAGTAAACGGGATTACGGAAATCAAGGGTAGCCTTGTAATCGGAGCCACATCGGGTCGTGATTCGATCACATCGGTGGCTCCGTTGAATAATCTGAAAACGGTAAGCTATAACGTAACCATCAAATCGACTTATGCTGGCAAAACGCTCGATGGGTTGGTTGCCCTTGAAACCATCGGAGGAACCTTATGTATCGAAACTTCCGGTCTTAAAGAGGCCAAATTTTCCACCCTGAACTCGGTAATGGGTGGCGAGATTGTATCGAAGTCGATTGTAAAAATTGAATGCCCCAAACTAACACATGTGTATGGAGATTTCAGGTTCTCCACAACCAATTTAACAGTAATAGACATGCCGGTACTGGAAGCCGTAGATAGAGATTTCTCATTCGATATTCCCGACTTTCGCAATGATGTATCATCCATGCAGTCGCTTGTATTCCCTGCGTTAAAAAATGTAGGCGGCACTTTTTATATTGCCAATCAGGCGAATATAACCAAAATCAATCTGCCGGAACTTACAACCTGTGGAGCGATGGCGCTAACGGGCAGCGCCACACTTGGTACAGTTACCGTGTCATTCCCCAAGTTGGAAAAATGTAAAAAAGAACTGCTTTACGATAATCTTCCGAAATTACAGGAAGTAAAACTTCCGTCTCTTACGCAAGCTGGTTCTTTTGTTATTTCAAGCTGCGGAGACCTGGAAAGCATAGATGCTCCAAAACTAAAAGAAGTGGATAAAGATCTATATATATGTCCTTTTATCGATATGGATACTGACGGGTTTAAGAACCTCGCGGCCCTGACTTCTGTGGGAGGATTATTTCATATCAAATACGGTTATGATACGCCGATGAAAAATTTGATACTGCCTCCGATATTGAAAAGTTGCCACACCCTGAAATTGGACGACTGTGCCACCATCGAGTCGCTCAATATTACAGGAATAGACATCAAGGAACTGATTCTTGAAAGAGGCACGCTGATAAATCTGACTATCAAAGGAGATAGAATCTTCAACGGAACGCTTACCGTTGATGCCGAGAACAACAGCAGTATCGCTACCGGATCGTACAGCTACGCTTTCCCGAAATTCGAGGGAATTGAGGAGACCGGCAGCCTGAAAATCATACCTGGACGCATCCCTGTGTTGGCGATAGCCGATATCAAAAAGATTAACGGAAACTTTCAAATAGTAAATTATGGCGGAATTACGACGTTTTCGGTTCAAGATCTGACAGAAGTTACAGGAGATGTCATTTCAAGAGATTTGGGGCTTGCAATTTTGGAATTTGCATCAATTCGCAAAGTAGGCGGGAATATCCTGATAGGCGGAAACTCGATATATGAAACTTTCGACGGAGAGACGCTACATTTCCCGTTGCTCACTCAGGCGAACAGTTTGCAAATATATGTTTCCGACCTAAGTACATGACAAAAATTTAAAGACATCTATCTCAGCTCTATCCATCGGGTTAAGCAAGGCTGTTGCAATAAGTTCTAACCCATATTTGAAGAGACTTTTTGCCCGTTTCCCGT
>JAISDH010000506.1 GCA_031264975.1 Bacteroidales bacterium | reverse complement strand
TCTCATTTTTTCACGGTTACGTACTGGCTCTGGGTACTTTTTATAAACGCTAAATCATTTAGAAATAAAGATTTAGCGTTTTTCTTTTTCTCTCCGTGTCCGCAGCGTGTCCGCATTTTATGGGAAGTTGGAAAAATAATTTTACAGAGAGAGCATTTTCTCATCAAAATCTTTCAGTTGAGTACAGCATTGTCAATATATTTGATTTTCTTTCTTAGAATATTGACTCGTACATAGGAGATGCACTTTGCCAATACAAATTCAAATTTAACAAATCGCTTGTTCAAGATTGGCTTCCACCTTCTTTTTCTAAAAATAAAATAGGGTAGATTCTTCGCATCAATATAAAGATATGAATCAGCGTCCCCTTTTTTATGTGGTTTGAATTTAACATCAACATATAAAGTACCTTCTCTAAATAATCCATCAAGCATCTTCGCTTGCTTATTATTAATTACATTTTGAAATTTCCCATATTTAAAAATATCGATCTCACTAAAAGTAGTGATTTTGAAAGAGCGTGGTTCTAAAGAAATTGCTTTTTCGTAATCGCACCTCGCTTCTTCGAATTTCCTTCTCCTACGAAAAAACAAAGACCTATTTATATAAGCATCAGCATAATCTGGATTTATAGATAATGCCCTGCTGAAATTTTCAAGGGTTCTTTCGAGATTTCCTAATTTCTCATTCGCTCCGGCTTTCAATACATAAAACGCAGGAACAGACTCATTCAAAAAGATAGCTTTTTCATAATCATCTAAAGCACCTTGATAATTCCCATTTTTCTCCTTCAATTCTCCCCGTACTTGAAAAAATGGCAACTCCCTTTTTCCTTCAGGAAGATTGAAGAGTTGAAAAGTAAAAACTTGAGGAATATTCTTCTTTGCAAGATATTTCATTGGGTCTTTTGCCCAATTAATATCATCTTGCTTAATATTGTCAATGATTTCTATGCAATTATCAAACTCTCCCAGATTGCGATATAAATCAGCGATCATTAACTTTTCGTTAAAATCAGAATCATCTAATATGTTTATCAGAATCCTACAGTTATTTTCCCATCGTTCTTTGTCGCTTGGCTCAAGAGAGAGCGCTTCTCCTGTCTCTCTTATTCGATCATTAAAAGCCCACCAAATCCAGATGCGAATAGTCTTTTCTCTCCTTGAGTCATTTTCTATCCCCAATGCTACAAAAAGATCATTAATATCTAAAAATATTACTGATTCAGCAGTTTCCCATAAGGATTTTTCGATATTGTTATTGCCTCTATGCCCATATTCTCCAATCGGCTTTAGATCGCTTATCCAAAAAATATTGTTACACTTTTTGCATTTGGTAAGATTTGGGAAATCGGGCAGCATAGGAGCTACCTGTTTACCGTCGGAATACAATTTTGAGTCAAATGTATTTCCGCTTGTTAAACTCCCTCGCTTTAGTAAATTCTCACAATGAGGGCATTTGTATATTAAATCTGGACCGGGCAACATAGCTTTTTAATAATTATATGATTTAGAGTAGTCTTGGCTCTCCTTGCTTTGCGGCATCAGCCCTTCCAACACTAGTTAATTCAATCCCCTCAATCCCCTCAATAATCCCTTTGATAGCTTTGTTGTTAAATTTTCTCCCTGTTTCATCTTTTATTAGGTCTGCAAGGTCTGTCAACTTAACAGGGGAATTGCCTTTCAAGGCATTTTCAATTATTACCCTATATCGAGAGAGTTCATCATTTTTTTTTGCCAAGTCAGGATTATTTGCAGACTCCTTAATTTGTATTTTTGCTGGCAATAATTTTTCTTCTGTTTTTTCAACAATAGTATTATCACCTTTGATTTTTTTCTTGTCATTTTCTACGGGCGATTTACTTTTTTCTCCTTCAATCTTTTGCACATTTTTTTTGTAATTCTTATAGAAACGTAAATTTAATGTGTCATAGTAAAAATCATAAAATTTACGAAAACCAAAAAACGCACCCAAAAGAATAACGGCATAATAAAAACTATCCCCAAATTCTTTCAAATAGTCTAAATTTTTAAATAATTTTGTTTGAGTAATATCTTCTGATTTGCGAATCTCATCACGCAACATTAAATAAAGTGGCGCGACAATATATTGTTTTATGTCGCCTGTTGTAGTTTTAGAAGCATAATTTTTTAGTTGTTCTTCTGTCTCTAAATACTTTATTATTTCTGGTAATTTGGTTGTTGGATTTTCAGAATTAAGTTTTTCTAAGAATGTGTGTAATCCACTACCTTCAAAAGTTGGTCTTTTTGTGCTAAATGCAAATACTTGTCCCGCGTCATAAAAACAACCAAGTGTAGAGTTGGGGAAATAATCAAAACGGTCATACGCAATTAAATACTCCCAATAGTTTCCATTTTGAATTTTATTCGCTTTTACTCCTTTTTTTCTATGCTCTAACCCTTTGAATATACTCTCAAATCCGATGTCGGTTAAATATTTCCCCAAAGGTTGTTCAATTTTGCAAATCTTCCAAAGTGCCGAAATCGCTTTTTCAACTTCTCCCTTTTCAATTTCTGATTCAATCTCGGACAAAATAGTTTCAAAAATTGGTTTTTCAAGTTTTATTCTTGGGTCAATTTTGGCTTCAATAGAACCTTTTGCTTGCCGAGAAAGAGGATAAATCGCTACAATATCTTGTATTTCAAACCGAATAAGACTATCTTCACTTACCGATTTTTCCAAATGAAGTATCAAATATTCTTCATCGTATTCAAACGGGGTGATTGTCGCAAATTTTCGCACAACTTGCTCTTTGGTTTTACTTGTAATATTTCCATCAAATTCGACAAATTCATATTTTGAGATAAAAGTATATCCAAACCTATAAAATAAATTGAATTGATTTCGCAATACTATGCCTAAAAAATGTGCCATAATTTAAAAATCAAAATTATTTGTTGCTCGTGTTGTTGTCCGTTGATTTAAAATATCCGAGATAGAAATTTCTGTGCATTCACTTCTCAATTTATCAACTAAATTGTGAGTATATCCAAAATATGTCAGGTACAGATTTTTTCGACTTCTTGTCATTGCCACCATGAATAAAGTTTCTGCCTTGCTTGGATGTAGATAAAAATGCGTATTCAGAAATGGCAAAAACACATTGTCAAAATCAAGCCCTTTTGAACTGTGATAAGTCATCAAAATCGCCTCTTTATTCTCGCTTGCATTTTTCAACGAACCATATCCACTACCAATAAATTGTAGTTTTATTCCATTATTCCTAAAATGTCTATTCAAATCACCATAATTTGGCTTATTCCAGTTATTGAAAACGACTTTCCATTGCGGTTTGTTATTTGCTAACAACAAAAGATTAGCAAATTTCGATATAGAATCGTTTGCAGGAAACAGAATCACAGAAGTATCACCAACATTTGCACCTTTTAAAGCTTCTTGATATATATATCTTACTTCTTCCTGCTCGCTTGTTGCTTCACACAAACGGATATTTACATCTTGCTTCGTCAAATCTCGCTTTGCCCCCCAAATGTTCATTGACGGTAATAATTTTTGAACTGCGCTTATAATGCTTCGTGTTAAACGATGTATCATGTTTAGAGTAAATGCTCTTGCATTGATAATGTCGCCAACTTGACTTGGATTAACAACAGGTTCACTCCAACGCGGGTCTTTGTCATATATAGATTGATTGGAGTCTCCTGCAACAATTACTTTATTTGCTCGATTGTTCATCGCAAAAAGAACTTTTGCTGGTAAGTCCTGTACTTCGTCACAAAAAATGTAGTCGTAATTAGTCCCATCGTTATCTACAAAGTCATAATATGTTTTGACAGGAATGTTGCGAGTAATTTTATAATAAGTTTTTAGCTCGCTTATTCCAGTTTCAAACATATCCCTTAAAGAATGTGTGAAAACGAGAACTACAACTTTAGCATTAGGTTCTTTTTGCAAACTATTCATCAAGGAATGAATAAGTAGAACTGATTTCCCACTCCCTGCAAATCCCTTTATCCAAATATTTCCTATCTTTTTTGACTCAACGTTGATAAATTCCCTTTGGTCGGGATCAAGTTGGTCTTCTCTAATCATCCACGCCATATTTTTATAGTTTTCTTAACCCTTCTTCTTGAGAAGTAACAGTTAGATTTTTTGAATTATATAATTTTTCTCCTAAAAATTGAGGCTTCGAATCCCTCACTTGTTGGGCAAAATCTCTCATCCCTAATTCGTCTGCTGCTGATGAAAGCCAATTATGATCGCTTTCACTCAGTGTATTAGTCTCAAATTCTCGGTTCCATTTCTCAAAAGCCTTTTCTATATTTTGCTTCCATTCGGGATTTTTTTCTTTTTTTAAAAGTCGCCCTAGCTCAAATAAACTATGTGGTTTCTCCGGGTCAAGACGCAAAGATTCTTCTAAAATTTCTCTGAATTTTTTAGAGTCTTTGTTTTTTAACTTATATGCGTAATTAAAAGCTGTTGTTGCATTCTTGCTTGAATTATAACCCTGTTCGTAATACTCTAACGCTTTGTCGTCATACCCTGCAATTGAATATAAAACACCAATTTGATTATAGTTAAACTTATCGGGGTATAACTCATTCAATAACTCTAATGTTTCTGCTGCTCTTAAATCCTTGCCAACTTTTTCATAAGCCTTGTAGAGTGTTTCTAAGCCTTGTTTTGTAGGTGTTCCTCCATTTTGTTCGGCTTCGAGGTTGGCTTGTCGTTCTGCTTTTAATACTAGTCTTTGCTCTGTCGTAAGTTCTTTGTTTGCAAATGGGTTTATAGGCTCAACCATAACCGCTTGTCCTTCTGCTGTTGCTCTTGCAAGTAATAATTTATCGGTTGTAATTTCCAATTCCAATTTCACAGGTATGTTACGCTTAAATCCTTGCTGACTGCTACTGACAATTTTTATATTGTAAAGAAGTTTGTTTATATTTCCCAAACAAATTGGTAACTCTATTGCTTGTTGTCCGTCTTGACTTGTAACCAAGTCATCAATTAGAATCAAATCGCAAGGAATATGAGTTCCTGCTTTTAAAATCACTTTTGGTGTTTCGTCTTTTGTAATAACAAGGAATGGCTCGCTTGTTATTGGTTGAATAATATTTTTGCCGAAGCCATTATATACAAGCGAGTGTAATGCTGCACCTGCTGAAACGTGCGTTTGCAAATCCCTTGGAACTAACAAGCCGGATTCTTTGAAATGCTCTTTTAGAGCTGCTTGTACATGCGGATTTTTGGAACTGCCACCTATAAGCAACACATAATCAATGTCATTTTTGGTTAACGAAGCCTTTTTTAATGCCGTTTGTATCGGGCTGAATATTGTTGCAAATTCATCTTCTACAATTTTGGACTTATAAGGGATTAAGGTGGTTGATTTCAAAAACGATTTCATTACTTCGTTAAACTCTGCGTATGAGATTTTTGGCTCTGTCAAAGTCAATAAACCTTTTCTTGAATCAATTTCGATGCGATAACCAACAGAAATATAATCTTTGCTTATTGCTGCTGCTGGCAATATGCGATTATTGGTTTGCAACGCAATAGTTTCGCATATCATAATTTTTAATTGTTCTGCCGCTTTGAGCAACTGATTGATAATTCTGTTTTTTTCGGGTGTTCTAAAATCCTCTTTGCGTTTTCCGCTTTCTTTAAGGAGTTGTGGAAATAAATATTCAATAGCGATTAGTCGATCAATATCATCGCCACCCAATTTTTCAAATTTTGAGATGGATAGATTCTTGGAGTAAATGCCGTTTAAATCTTTTCCTAATTCAAGAGTAGAAACATCACAAGTTCCTGCTCCAAAGTCAAAAACCAAAACTTTTGGATTATCTCCATCGGGAATAGTCAAAGGATTGTTTTCTAATGAAGAAACTTGAACATAACTAAGAAATGCCGCATTAGGCTCATCTATAAGTGATTGTTTATTTATCGAAATTCCGTTTTGTTCAAGTGCATAAATTAATTCTTTACGTTGATTTGCTTCAAACGAGGCAGGAATACTTATTGCATATTGAATATTTGAAGGTAAATTATTTGTCCTAATATATCTATCAATCTGTGCCTTTAAGTATTGAAAAAACACTTTGGCTGCGTCTTTCGGGTTTAAAATTGGATAATCGCTATTTCTGTCAAGTTCGCTGTTGTAGTATTTTGAACCAAGGTCTTCGCCCAATTCCATTTTGAAAGAATACCAGACATTTACGCCTTTTTTGAGTTGATATTTCAAATCTGCTGCACCTTTTCCAACTAAAAGTTGTTGATTGTACCAAGCAATAACCGTTGGTATTTTTTCTGATGATTCTATAGCACCGTCATAATGTTTTTGGTTTAGCCAAATAGGAACTGTCATTATTTCCTTTGTTGTTTTGTCAATCGTGGCGATTGATACAACAGTAGTAGATGTGCCAAAATCAATCCCTACAAATGTTGTATTAAAAACATCTGCTCTTGATATTCCAACTTGGGTATTCCTTATTGCAGGAAATAAACCTTGAATATTGATATCTGTTGCCATACTAAAATAGTTTCCTTTCAGGAACAAAAGTACTAAATATTTGAGAAACAGCCGTACTCGCACTCTAATTTATTTTTCAAGTTGGCGAATCAATTTTCCCATTAAGAAAAAAACCACGATTTCTCAAGCTTTCATTAACGCCAAAAGATTTATCCTTTGCCTTTTCAACAAGGGTGTATCAAAAGTCTTTCTTTACATTGATTGCCATTGTGAACTTTGTTTACAATATACTGATAATCAGTGATTGTTTTTAGGGAATTCCATCTCAAGCACGGAATGACTGGTTTTTGATACACCCTCTCTCTGAGTTTCATCTACTTCTTCGGCTTCACTCCTTCATATTGCTGATACCAATACACCGCTTTCCCTTTCCATTCTCTATATTCATGGATAAAGTATCCGGCAAGAAATGCCGAAGCCAGTGTTATTACCCACATGGTAATATACCATTTCAAGCCTTTGGATGGCTGTTTGACTTTTCGGAGTTTGTTTTCCATTTCACCGATAAAGTAGCGGCTTAGCTGTTCAAACTTGGCTGTGTCAATTGGAATGCGTTTTTCATAAAGGATATTCACACTCTCCCAAACTTTATTTGCCGTTTCGTCGTTCG
>JAISDH010000502.1 GCA_031264975.1 Bacteroidales bacterium | reverse complement strand
CGAGCATAGTCGGCATAAGCCCTGTACAGCGAACAAAACAAAGGGACATTTCAATATTCCCTGCAAAGTATCCGGCGGCAAGCAATACGACTGTTATGATTTCCGCATCAGTAGTTTTCTGGCTTTCCGGCTCTTTATGATTCATAGATTTCAATATATCGTCAAAAAATACATATATTGAAATGGTTTTATTAACCATGGTCAATTAGTTCTATTAGGTTCTATGCTCCCAAAATATAACTTATTGACCTTTTTATTTAAAGAAAATGTAAGTAGCATCTTGTATTAGTTAGTATATTTTGGAAAACACCACCTATTTTTAAGAGTTGCCGCCAAAGTTTTCCCGTTAGTGAACCATGTAAGATTCATGGACTGTTTCCATTTGAACAGTTGGCAAAATCATTGGGTTTGAAAGAAAGATCTTTGGGCAGAGATGCCGAAGTCCAACGGGAAGACACGGGGACTTGGCATTCCTACTGTTGCGGACAGGGTTATTCAGCAGGCGATTGCCCAGGTACTTCAACCTCTTTACGAGTCTCAATTCTCACCGTCGAGTTATGGATTTCGTCCACATCGGAGTACGCATGACGCGCGACAGGGCGGTAACGCAAATGCTCCAAAGTAAAGATTGGACGGTCATACGAATTGGGGAGTGCGAGCTGAAAAATATAAATTTGCTGAACGAAAAATTATGTGTGATAATCAGCGCCCTGGCAGAATGAGTAAATTGAACTGCCACGCAGTTTCAATTACGTACTGGCAATACAATAGGTAATCAGTCCAAGTTATCTTAAAATGTCGAGGTCTAACCAAGATGAGCTTCGTTGTTTTATCGGGGTGAGCCTTGACACAACGCCTTGTGAGTTACGGCACATCTGCGTTCGTCCTTAAAATCTGCATTACCTGTGTGCCAAAGGCATCAATTGAACCTGACAGCAAAGAAAAAAGAACCACATAGAAAAACAAGCTATATAACTTCCATATTACCTTTGCCTCGTGAAATTTGAAATAAAGAAGACAATGAAAAAGATTCAATTCCGGCAGTCATTTTAACGACAGGTGTCGGAAAACATGAGCGAGATTTTTTATCTTTTTACAGATGAAGCCCAAAATCGATTTTTGAAACCTTTTTCACTGGAAATAAAACCCTTTTCAGGAGAGATGTTGCGAAAAATTCAGGAGAGATGAAACCCTAAACAGAAGAAAGGAAAAAATCTCTTGTATGTTTTTCAATCAATTCAGTCAATACGTTTTTTGACCATACAGACATGTTTTTATCCCTGTTTTCGGACGGAGGATTTCTATCGGTAGCCAGTGGCGGCGTTACGTTGACGACATATAAAATAACGTAAATAAAAACAGGTAAAAAATGGAAAAGATTTTTGAAACGAATAATTACAACACTCATGGCAGTCTTATTCACGTCGTGCAACATGGAAGCGCAAGATATGTATACAATTTTCACAAAGTAAGTTATCATTGATATGCGCTACAATGTACTTTGTCCTGAACCTTCGACTATTTTAACTGGACATATGGGGACAGGCGCATACAGGAGATTCGTATGACTCAGTAACAAGCGCAAGCGTTGCACATTCAACACGGGAATTTGACTTGGTTTGGTTTGATTCCATGACAAGCCGCAGATACACTCTGCCGCAAAGCGTCCGTCATCTACTGTTATTTCCGCTTATTTCACGACAAACTACGGACAATTTTCATCTTACCGTACAGAAAGAAGGGGAAAAATTACGAATTCGCTTTATTGCATATGGTACTACTTATCAAATACAAACAGACGACAACAAACCTGTTGATATTCGTACTGCTTGTTTTCTAGCGGAAAACATTACTGAAAGTTATTCCATAGTTTCTCCGTTAAAAGCGCAGTATGTAAAACATGGCGGTAATGCCAATGGTATAAATGCGCTTGATTGAGGTAAAATTAATTTTGTTCCCGATATCGTCGCGCCTGACGCGAGCTGTAAATATGCGGGAGGATTAACGATTAACGGTCGGCTACTCCAATGGCGTGTTGACGATTAAAGGTGTTTTGACATTGTTGTGATAGGAAGAAAGGCAATTGATATCAATTCCGCTACGCGATAGACATTAAAATAAAGTATATGCAGACAAAAGAAATAAAAGCATTCGGTACGCAGGCTGCCAACAAGCAGTTGGAACGGTTGACAATAAACCGTCGCACTGTAACGCCGCACGATGTGGAAATCGAAATCCTGTATTGCGGCATTTGTCACAGTGACCTGCACTCTGTCCGCAACGAGTGGGGCAACACCGCTTACCCCGTTATTCCTGGACACGAAATTGTTGGCAAAATCACCCGCGTGGGCGGTCTCGTTACGAAATTCAACATCGGCGACCTTGCGGCTGTGGGTTGTATTGCAGATAGTTGTCACTGTTGCGACGCCTGCAGGGAGGGTGAAGAACAGCTTTGCGAAAACGGCTGGACATGTGTGACAAATTCTCTCGATAAAATTTTAGGAGGCATAACTTACGGCGGTTTTTCGGAAAACATTGTGGTTGACGAAAATTACGTGCTGCATGTACCGGAAAAGCTGGATTTAGCTTCCGTCGCACCCATCCTTTGCGCGGGAATAACGGTTTATTCGCCACTAAAACGCTGGAACGCCGCCAATAAGCGCGTGGGTATTATTGGAATAGGCGGGCTTGGGCACATGGCGATAAAAATCGCAAAGGCGATGGGCGCAACAGTGGCTGTCTTCAGCACTTCGGCGAAAAAAGCAGAGGATGCAAAACGGCTGGGCGCGGATGAGTTCATCCTATCAGGCAATGTGGCGCAAATGTCCAGTACGCCAAAGCTGGATATGATTTTGGATACGGTTTCAGGCAACCACAATGTAAATCCGTATCTTCATTTACTTAAAATCAACGGATTGCTTGTTATTGTCGGTTTGCCCGTCGATCCGCTGGCAGTCGATTCTTCCAGTCTGGTAAACGGACGCAAAAGTTTTTCCGGCTCAATTATCGGCGGCATACGCGAAACGCAGGAAGTCCTCGACTTCTGCGCCGAACACAATATTACGCCCGATATAGAGCTGATTAACGTTGCGGATATTAACATAGCTTTTGACCGCCTGCAGAAAGGCGATGTAAAGTACAGGTTTGTAGTTGATATGAAATCATTAAGAGGCTATCAGAATTAAAATTAAATGTTTAATCGATTTGTCGCTCATTATTTTAAATGCATAAAACATGAACAATACATTAAAAAAACAGACAGCCGGATGTGAAGTCTTAGGTGAATTTGTTCCCAAGTTTGCATAACTGAATGATGATATATTCTTTTCGGCGAAATGTGGTCGAGAAAACAGGGACTGTCGGCTAAAAACTGCAATATGATAATCGTTACGGCGCTCGTCAGCGACGGCAATTTTGAACAGCTTGTACCTCATTTGAAAAAAGCAAGGGAGACAGGAGTAGGGCAAGTCGGCACAATTCCTTAAAGCGGGCGATGTTGTAAATATTCTGCCAAATGTAAAACACTGGCACGGTGCAGCAAAAGATAGCTGGTTAATATACCTGGCAATTATGCGGGTGCATCGGAGTGGCAGGAAGTGATATCCGATGAATGATATAACAGTTTATCAAAATGAAAAAATTTATTATATTCACAATCACATTTTGTACTGTTGCAATTTTTGTATTAGTGCTGAATAACAGTATAACGGAAAAAGAAAACGTTATCTTTCCGCCTGACGAAAATCATTGTCAGGCTTTCATACGGGCGAGGTCTATGTACCGCTCTTAAAGGCGTTGGGGCAAACGATGATTGCACAGTTTTTATTTTGGTCAGGCAGCCGAATTATTGGTATTATCGCCCCGATGCAGAGCACACAGTGCTGGTTTTTAGTGGAGAAGATTATTATCAGGAAGAAGGCAAACCATTGCAAGTCATTAAAGGGCGATGTGATAGTAACCCTGCCAACGTTCGCCACTGGAACGGTGCAACATCTGCAAATGCCATTGTGTGTATGACGGTTACGGAACTCACGTCCGACGGTCATGTCATTCAATTCAAGTTGGTTACGGATGAGGAATATAATAGTTTGTTGAAATAGTAAAACGAATGTAAAATAGAAGAAAAAGACATATTCAAGCGTAATTTTTCGAACGAAGTCATTCCGTTGGCCGACCCTGATTGCCATAGGACAGGCGCCGTAATTGACGAAGCGCAGAAAATAATTGCCGAACTGAACAACATGCATCATAGCAGAGCGAAAATTTAAAACAGGATAAATAAAATTTTTGGTATTGTCAATTTTGTATAGGTTTTTTATTTTTGTAGGCAAAAAACTTATATGAAACGTCCGAGATGCGGCAGTGAAGAATGCTGCAAAGATGGTTTAATCCAGTGCAGTCAACGTTATAAATGCAAGCCATGCCAATTCATTACACAGCAATCAGAAGTCCGATATGAAGCTGCAGGAAACTCCTCGAATGGCCTTTGAGAAGTATTTGGATGGTCTGAGTTTTAGAGTCATAGATTGCCTGTTGCGAATTATTACGGCACAGTATATCCATGGATTAGGAACTGGGAAAACCAATGGCGCTACCCTGGCGCAATGGCCCGATAGAAGTAGTAGAACTTGATGAAATGCATAGATATGCAGGTTTAAAAAGAACTACCGACGGCTACGGATTGCTGCTGATAGATATGGAAAAGGGTTTACCTCTTTTGTCTGCGGAGACAGGTCGAGCCAAACAGAAATAAAAGTAAAGTATGGAGTAAAATTAAAAATTTGAATGTCTATTATTTTTTTTCTGATTATTGGAAGAAGTTATGAAGAATTTATTCCTGCAGGAAAGCATTTGCAGGCAAAAGCAGAGACTTACACAATAGAGGCTTATAATAGTCGAATACGGCATTATTTAGCCCGATTTAAACGGAAAGGGAAATCTTATAGCATAGCAGATTATATGTGATTGAAATTTTTTTGAATTTACTCAGGCGGAAACTAAATAATCAATTTATATATGAAATTAACAATGCCAAATATGTTATTGAAAAGAATCAGAATTATTGTGGCGATTGTCTTTTTTACGGCAATAACGCTGCTGTTCCTCGACTTCACGGGAACAATACACCTGTGGTTAGGTTGGCTGGCAAAAATACAGCTCATGCCGGCAATACTGACGGCAAGCATTGCCATCATAGTGTTCATTGCCATTCTTACGTTGCTTTTCGGGCGGATTTACTGTTCCATAATCTGTCCGCTGGGCATTTTTCAGGATATTGTGTCGCGGCTTGCCTCGAAAAGGAAGAAAAACCGTTTCACTTATTCTCCTGCATTGGACTGGCTCCGATATGGAATGTTGGGTGTATTTATTGTGCTTTTTATAATCGGCATTCATTCGGCAGTTGCACTGTTGGAACCATATAGCGCCTACGGACGTATCACCTCCAACTTGTTTGCACCGTTTTATCAATGGGGAAATAATCTCCTTGCTTATTTTGCAGGACAAGTTGACAGCTATGCGTTTTATTCGGTGGAGGTATGGCTCCCGGGATTAGTCACTTTTGTTGCGGCTTCGCTTATCTTTACAGTTCTTATTGTACTGGCATGGCTGGGCGGAAGAACGTATTGCAATACGGTATGTCCGGTGGGAAGCGTACTTGGATTGCTTTCCCGTTTTTCACTTTTCAAGCTGACGTTCGATACGGGGAAATGTAAAAAATGCGGTCTGTGCGAATGGAACTGCAAGGCTTCATGTATCGATGTTAAAAACCTGACCATAGACGGAAGCCGTTGCGTAACCTGTTTCAAGTGTATGGAAAAATGCAAGTTTGGAGCAATGAAATATGCGCCGGTAAAAATCGGAAAAAAGCAAAATGTCGGAAGTGAGATGGTAGGCAAAGAAAATAGCACGAATGACGGCGTATCCCGTCGCAGTTTCCTGTCAGTAGCAGGCATCTTTGCATTTGCGCAAACGGTGAAAGCGCAACAGCTTCGAGGAGACGGTGGGCTGGCGGATATTCTTGACAAAAAAATACCAGTACGTAAAACGCCGATTGTTCCACCGGGAGCAACCGGTTTGCGCAACATGAACAAATACTGTACCGCCTGTCAGCTTTGCGTATCTGTATGCCCTACTAACGTGTTGCGTCCGTCGGCAAAGCTCGCAACCCTGATGCAGCCTGAAATGTCCTACGAAAAAGGATATTGCCGTCCGGAATGTACAAAATGCTCGCAGGTTTGCCCGACAGGCGCAATCCGTGCGATTACCCCGGCTGACAAGTCTGCCATATCTATCGGTAAAGCCGTATGGATAAAGGATAACTGCATCGTAAACCGCGACGAAGTACAGTGTAACAGTTGTGCAAATAACTGTCCGACAGGTGCTATTATGCTTATTGCGGTCAATCAGAAAGACAAAAATTCGTTGAGAATCCCAATAATCGACGGGGAGTTATGTATCGGATGTGGCGCGTGCGAAAACCTTTGCCCTGCACGTCCATTCAGCGCCGTTTATGTAGAAGGAAATGTTGTACATCATTCAGTTTAGAAAATAATTAGTTACGTTATTCTTTCTCACAAATTACAATATACTCCCAAAGCATTGTAGCGACCGTTTTTCCGGCTTCGTTAGTTGGTGAATTGCGACTTGGCATTGATTTATTGCTCAACGCTCTTTCATAAGTTGTTAAATGGTGAAATCCGTTTTCTTCAAATTTTTCGGCAATAAATTGGTCTGTAGGAAGTTGAATGCCCTTAACAATGCGATTTCCAACTATATAAATAGATTTTCCGCCCTTGCGAATACTGTCTGCTACTCTTTTTATAGAATTATCCAAATCGTTGTAAAACGCTGAAACTTCCAATGCTCTTTTGCTGTCGGTTTTACTAATTCGAGCAATATAATCAGCAATTAATCCTTTATTAATATTATGTTTAGGCTTTGTACCTCCCATTAACATTCCGTCAATTTTACGGGCATAATCAATTCCTAACCATTCGTTTGAAAGCGTAGAAAACTGTCCGTATGCGACCGTTGTACGGCTGTCGCCATAAGGCGGACTTGTCAAAACAACATCAAAATAATTTTTTTTGGGTTGAAATTTTGAGTATTGAACATCTACTTTAACATTATCATTCAATTTTGGGAAATAAAAATTTGAATAAAGAAAAAACATGTCATCCCATTTTTTGAAATATATACCTAATGCGTCGGGATTGAAATTTAGTAAATCTTCCGATTTCATACGAAACAATTTAAACTCATTATTTCGTGTGTAAGAACATTCCCTAACTGTTTCGGAAAACGGTATCAAAAAGAAATTTCGTACGTTTTCATTTTTAATTTCATCTATAAAATGCTTGATAACAAGTAAATTATCAATCACTTCTTTTGAAAACCAAAAATCAATATTTGTAATTTTGGGGCGCTTTAGTTGTGCGATGTTATTTTCGTTTTTCAAAAAATCAAAAACATTATTTCTGAAAACTTTTCGCGCTTCAATCGCTTCATTAATGGATATTTTCGTGAATTTAACTTTTGAAATTAACACTGCCAACGGATTTATGTCAAAACCATACATTTCCGATAATCCTTGTTCCAAACCGCTGGCAAAAGAAGACCCCGACCCGCAATAAGGGTCGAGCAATCGTCCATCCGACACATTCAATTCTTTCAAAATATCCGCACCTATCTGTGGAAGCATCGTTGCCGGATATTTGTGCAAATTCGGATAAAGTGAAGAGTATGACTGTCCGGTATAGTCGTACTTTGTATTTCTAATTACCTGATATTTCATAATTTTTCATTTATATATTCAGGTAAAGTGGACATTCTGGATATAAAATCAGTATCAATATTTTTAGCAATAAATGATTTATCAAAAAATTTAAACATGCCTCGGTGTTGTGGATTATTGATTTCATCATAGAAATTCACTGTCGCAAAACCAATCAGCGGCATATTTTCAGGATTGTATTCAATGTTGTATTTTTCTTTGATTGGATTTTCAGAAGTAGCAATTTCCATTAACAGCTTCCATTTGTATGTTTGTCCCGCACGCTCGCGTAATGAGGTTTTGAGCGATAAAATCATACATTTTTTCAAAGTATTGTCTTCGTGTAACGAATAAATGACCAAATCGCAATCTGGTTTTTGTGTTTCACCATCAACATTAATTGTCGAAATAACCTTAAAAGATGGCACTTTTGAAATTTGACTTGTAACAAAAATATCTTCTCTGATATTTCCCCATTCTTTATTTCTCAAAAACAGATAAACCAAAGTAGAAGAAAAAGAATTGCCTGCAATGGATTTCAATGCCTATTTCTCGTCTTTGATTTCGCCCCTTGCTTTTCGTTTCCGCAAATAAATATCTACATCCGTTTTTGCTTCGTTCAGAATGCGAAAAATTTCGTCAAAGACGGCCATGTAAGCAATTTTTTCGTCTTTGCTTGGATAGTTTTCTACAAAGTCTTCAATCAAAGCAATTGCCTTTTGCATATAAGGCGTTACTTTGATTGATTTTAATGTTTTTTGCTCGTCTATATTTAATTGTATCATAATCAATTTTTGGAAACAAAGCTACGACTTTTTCCGAAAAATTAAAATTACATGCCCCCAATAAAAATCATCTCCTGACCCTCTCAGCAAGGAAATTTGAGCCTTACGGAAAAACAATCTTTGCAATTTATGCATTATCTTTATGTTTTAGTTTAAAACAAGTAATATGGAAAATAAGAACAGCAAAGCGATTACGCGCAAAGATTTTTTAAAGATAACCGGCGCCGGAACGCTTGCCGTCGGCGCCATTCTAACCGGCTGCAAACCCCGCAACAGCGTTTCGACCGAAGGCGGAACTGCCGGCGAAGTCCCAACAGATCGGATGACTTTCCGTACCAATCCACACACGGGAGACCGTGTCTCGCTTCTGGGCTACGGTTGCATGCGCTTTCCTTTGAAGCAAAAAGCCGACGGCAGTGGCGAGGAAGTTGATCAGGAAACCGTGAACGAACTAGTGGACTATGCCATTGCTCACGGCGTAAACTATTTTGACACAGCGCCTGTGTATGTTCGCGGCTGGTCAGAAACCGCAACAGGTATAGCCCTGAAACGTCATCCGCGCGACAAATTTTTCATTGCCACCAAGCTGTCGAACCAGCGGAGCCTTGGAACGTTTTCCGATTTCGAAGCGCGTTCCTTTGAGAATTCGGTCAACTTATACCGCCAATCGTTTAAAAATTTACAGGTTGATTATATTGACTATTACTTGCTTCATAATATCGGCACAGGTGACATGAAGACATTTCGGGAACGCTTCTTCGAAAACGGTATGGTGGATTTCCTGCTCAAAGAAAGGGAAGCAGGACGCATCCGCAATCTGGGCTGGTCGTATCATGGCGATATTGCGACGTTTGATTTTTTGCTAGCTCTAGACATACAATGGGATTTTGCTCAAATCCAGCTTAACTATCAGGACTGGCAACATGCAACTCCTCCCGAACTGAACACCAATGCCGAATATCTTTACGGGGAACTTGTAAAGCATAATGTCCCGGCGATTATCATGGAGCCGTTGCTGGGAGGACGTCTTGCGAGAGTTCCCTCGCAGGCACTTGCCCTGATGAAAGAAGTTCACCCCGAATCTACTCCGGCACAATGGGCTTTCCGGTATGTCGGCACACCGGAGCACGTATTAACCGTACTCAGCGGCATGGTCTATATGGAACATTTGCAGGAAAACATACGCACTTATGCGCCGCTTGTGCCGCTCAATGAACAGGAATACGGGACGCTTGAAAAGGTAACGGAAATATTGCTTAATTCGGAGTATATCCAGTGTACAGAATGCCAGTATTGCATGCCATGTCCTTATGGGCTGGACATACCGGGCACGTTCGCACATTACAACCGCTGCGTGAGTGCAGGCAAGTTGCTGAAAAGTTCGAACGATGAGAATTACAGAACGGCGCGTCGCGAGTTCCTGATTGGCTACGACCGCAGCGTTCCCATGCTGCGTCAGGCAAATCACTGTATCGGTTGCGAAATCTGCCGCCAGTATTGCCCGCAGCGAATTAATATCCCCGAAGAAATGCGCCGCATCAACCGGTATGCGGAAAATCTGAAACAAAATTTGGAATTTTGATGACAGTTAAAAAACATAAAAATTAAGGACGAAATATGGATAAAGTGATGATACGCTTTGGAAAGAACGGGAAGAATGTGAAAAATCCAAAATTTTCATATACATTCGTACCATGGATGAAATAAGTAAAAATCACAGTCAGCCATTGTCGGAAGTTTTTGGATTTCCAATTGAAAACGAGTCGGAAAGGGCGTTGCGTTATAGACGAAACAGGCTCTGTCCGTACAATAACAGCGTATCAAGCTGTACAAAAAACAGCGTGGAATCACCTCTGGGCGTGTGCAGCCTGCAACATAAGAACCGGCCTGTAATCATTTGCCCCGTCCGGTTTCGCGAAGACTGGAGAATTATGAGCGA
>JAISDH010000417.1 GCA_031264975.1 Bacteroidales bacterium | reverse complement strand
CAAAAGCACAGGCAAAGTATCTTTACTTTCCTTCTCTATCCCCATGTCCCGCCGGACAATAACGGTTCGGAAAGGGCTATACGGAATGTCAAAGTCAAAACAAAAGTTTCCGGCCGGTTCCGTAACACGGAAGGAAAGAGTGCTGAACGCTTTGCCAGGATTCGCTCTGTTATTGATACCACTATCAAAAATGGACAGGATGTTTTTGCCGCCTTGAAATGCCTCGCTGACATCCAATGTGTGAATAGTACCTGAGTAGTTACAAAAAAATAAATACGAAACTAATTTTTCCATTTTTATTTTTTCGTCTTTTGAATTTAACGCCTTACATTTGATTTAAGGGGATTTTTTTCTGGGCCAATAGAACATCAGTTGCTGAGGTTGAAAATAAAGTGGAAACAATTGCCAATTACTGCCCTCTGTTAATAGCGTCGCAATAGAACTCCATATTAATCCTAATAACATGCTGAAAATCAACATTAATTATGATGATTTTTTTTCATGCGTGGGATTAAAAATGGAAAATTTCATCTAATTGCCTTAACATAAATATTCTCAAAAATCCATATACATTAATGCAATCAATGCCGACTAACTTTGAATATGCACAAGATAACAAATCAGGATTCAATAAAAAGATTTAGTTGAAAAATCAACCGTTATTCTACCTCAATAAAGACACCTCTTTTGCATTTGAATTCCAATTATACCGAATCAACACAACACATTTTATTCCTTACTTTTTATATTTTCCCATAATTAAAGCATTAAGATACAAAATATCTCACTATCTTTGCATCGTCTTTCGGGACATTTTCGCGGAAAAGTGCCTTTTTTACCAAAATCGCCAAATTTTGTATATTGTACAGGCACAAATGATTCCATCGTACAGGGTGGGTTGTTTGTCTATGTACATATGAGTGTTTGGCGATACTTGGTAAAAAGTGGGCGATAACCCACTTTTTCTATTTATAGTAGTTCTCATCTCAGGTTGTCGGGTGAATAAAATTTATTGTTTTATGAAAAAGACATTTTGCTTTCTTGTTTTTACTTTTTTTATCAGTTTAAATACAATGGCTCAATATAGTGATGGTTATATTGCCCTTGTGACTACCGAAGAAATATATTTCGAGAGGAATAATCAGTGGGATATAATTGCGCACACACCTCCTGACATAAAAAAAGGAAAATGGGAAAAGGGAAAAAATAAATATTTTGGCAAAGTTCTTATAAAAACTGATTCTTATCATATGTCAGGTGGTGGAACGGTTTCAAATATAAAATTATTTTTCTTATCTGGAACTAAAACTTTTTTAGGAATGACCTTTAACATATCAGCTACAATCGTACCAAATTTAAATAGCTTAATTGATGAAGTGAAACGAGATAACATGTATTTAGATACCGAAACAAGCAACGGAAAATATAAAACTTACGTTTTTAAAAAGTATAACAGATTCTTGTTAATAGAAAGCGGTAATAACGCTAACTATGCTATAACAATGTATTTAGACAATGTAGTACAATCGAAATTATATGAACAAAAAAAACTACAGGAAGAAAAACAGCGACAAGCAGCAGAGAAAGAACAAGAAATAGCAGCAAGGAAAGAAGCTGAACAGCATGAAAGGGATATTCTCACCCGAATAGAAAACAACGAATTGTTCACTTCTTCAGAATTGTCTAATGAAGCAAAAATAGCAATTGATATAGAAGATTTGGCTGCTTACCTCAATTCGCGGACAAGAAACATGTTGAACAGGCAAAATTCTGTCATCTATTCATTTGATTTTATTGTATCCAGAGATAGAGAATTATCATTAAAAAACCCTAATGATGCCATATCGTTTTCTAAGTCTGAACGTTCAATATATCAATATATTATCAAGAATGTTTCAAAAGAAAATATTCAGCCTGCAACCATAGAATTAAAACATGCCGGAAAAACAGTCAATGCAAACTCTGTGATAAATTTGCAATTCGATGAAAGGGCGTCTTTCAACAGTGTAAAAATAGACGTGGAGAAAAACAGGAAAACAAAGCAGTGGGAAATCAGGAATAAATTCAATACAGACAAATGCTTCAACGAAATCAGCCCGGATGATGCAGACTATTTCTATACGGAATTTGAAGACTTGCTTTATTCCGATCCAACTTTCACATCCATTAAAAAAGGACGTTACATATTACAGTTTGAAATATCAGACCCTCGAATAATATATAAAGTTAACAATAAAATGCTTGGTGAAAAAGAATTGAACTACTCATTCGGGTTTACACAGCCAAAACGTGTACGAAAAAAGAAGCTCTCCACTATTGCAGGAATTGTTGGAGGTATTGCTACGGTAATTTTGCTTAATAAATACAGTTCTCAAACAACAAATTAAAAACTCTTAAAAACTGCTTATTATGGGTGATTTAACTGCTTTTGTGCTAACAATTTTCGTACTTATACCAGTGGGTATTACTTTGTTGATTTGTTGTTGTTTTTGTGCTGAAGCAGCAAGCGATAAGGGTAGAAACGGTGCTGGTTGGTTTTTTGCAGCGTTTTTTGGTTCTTCTATTTTGGCCGCAGTTCTTTTAATTGCTTTGGGCGATACACAGAGAAAAAGAGAACAAAAAATACTGCGTGATGAAGAACTGAGAGAATTTGTAAGGCGCAGGAATACCCATCAGGCATCAACACCTGAAAGAAATTCTCATCAGGACGAGTACATTACTCCCAATCAGCAATCAACAGATGAAAGTAGAAGTTTCAACCCTTATGCAAAAACCATAGGCGACATGTACAAACGTTGATAATAAACTCATTTAAACTTTTAACAAGATCAATGAGAACGCTAGATAATGCCAATTCAGCCAGGATTCATCTAATTTGTCGAATCGGACTAAAAGCGTTCTAAAACTGTCCAGCCAT
>JAISDH010000323.1 GCA_031264975.1 Bacteroidales bacterium | reverse complement strand
TTTTCACCCAATTCGCTATTGTTAAGGTGAACAACCATACTTATCGGCACGAACCAGTAATTACTCAAACATCGTAACTTCATTTATAATTGGACTTTACGCTTAACTTGAAACCACTGACCTGTACACCTACTCACACACTGTACATTTATTCCTACGATATTCGTACAGGTATCACCGTCCCTCTGTCTTCCCTGTCTCCGTCCCTCCGTCGGAAACAACATGAAAGGATACAAGGTATTCATAAATCCTATACCTTCTGAAGCCTATCCTATACTTGTCAATATTCTGGATATACTCATCACACTTGAATTTTAGGTTTTTAAGATAGTGTTCATTGTTTGCCTCGTCCCTAAAGTCCTTTTTGTCCCTCATGTCCCTTACTAAAACAAAAACCGAATTTTAAAGTGTGAAGAGTATATAATCTCAAGAAAATTTGCAATCCTACTGGAGATATGCTAAAGCCGTTTTAAAATTCGCGAAGCTGAACACGGTAGCGCAACAACGTGAAGCGGTTACTCGTGGGCGAAGCCTATTGTCTTACCGGCTACGGTATAGAAGTTCCTTTAATGAAAATTCTATAAACAAAACAGAGAAATACCACAGAATACACTAAAACCAATGAAAAAGATTTTGTTTGTTTCTCATGATGCTTCACGTACAGGCGCTCCTATTGCGTTATTAAGCATAATTAGAAATTTAAAAGCCCAAAACAAGCATCTATTGGATATTCTCTTAATCCAGGGTGGTGATTTAGAAAATGATTTCACACAATCTGCCAATAAACTTTTTATTTTAAATAAAAAGAAAACGGCCTTTTTATTTGAGAAGTTATTAAAAAAAATCATAAATTCAAACAATTTCTCAATGTTTTTAAAAGAGATATCTAAACACTTGTTAAGCATTTACAAAAAATTACAATATTGGGGTATTTTTAGAAAATTAAAAAAACAGAATTACTCACTAATTTATGTAAATTCAATTGTGAGTGTTGAATTTGCGTCACGATTAAAAGAAGCATTGTCTGTTCCTGTCTTATTGCATATACACGAATTAGAATATAGCATTGATTCATTTATAGGGCACGAATATTTTTCTTCTTGCGTTTCATTTTTTGATCGTTTTATTGCTGTAAATGAAATGGTTAAACAAAATCTTGTTGATAATTATAAAATCGATAAAAGCAAGATCGCGGTAGCATATCCTTTTTCATGTAATATTTTGCCACCCAATAAAAAGAAAGAAGATATATTAAATGAGTTAAAAATAAGGGATGATTCTTTTATCATAGGAGCTTCAGGCAATGGTTTTTGGATCAAAGGATGTGACATTTTTATATCTTTGGCCTATTCATTCTTTAAAAAATATCCTAAAACTAATTGCGTTTTTATTTGGCTAGGCAAATTATCTGAATCTGATTATCGGAATATCCACTATGATCTTGAGAATACCGACTTACTTGAAAAAGTAAAATTTATTGGCGAAAGGCCAAATCCTGTCGATTATTATAATATTTTTGATGTCTTCACGCTTGTTTCACGTGTCGATTCTTTTCCTTTAGTATGTCTCGAAAATGCATACTTGTCAAAACCTTTGATTTGTTTTGACAAGTCTGGTTATATGCCGACATTTCTAAAAGGAGGTGCGGGATTTGTTGTCCCCTATCTAGATGTAAAATCAATGAGCGAAAAAATATATTTATTATATAATGATCCTGATTTGAGAACAAAATTAGGAATCAATATAAAAAATAAATATCTAAACAATCATTTTATAGAATCATCTATGAGTCAAATTTCCCATTGTATTGATAGTCTTATAAAACCATGAACCGTATATTATTTTTTGTCCATTACAATAAATACAATGGTCTTTCCCGCCATGTAATCTACCTCTTAAAGAATATTCGCGGCTTATATTCCAGAATAGTCGTTGTTTCAAACAGTCCCTTATCAGGAGAACAAAACACCGAACTTTCAAAATCCTGTGATGAAATTCTAGTCCGAGAAAACAAAGGGTTTGATTTTGGGGCATGGAAAGATGCTTTATTAAAAGACGGATGGGAAAAACTTTCCCAATATGACAATCTGACGCTTATGAACGATTCCTGTTTTGGACCAATATTTGATCTTGAAAATATTTATCGTGAGATGGAACAGAAAGATATTGACTTTTGGGGATTAACAAATAACAAAAATGACAGATTTGGAATACCCGGGACTAATGGACCTGTACCTGACTATGTACAAAGCTATTTTATTTGTTTTAAGAGACATGTCGTTGATTCTGTCCCATTTAAAACCTTTTGGGAAAATGTTCGATACGAAAAAAAACTTGAGAAGGTAATTCAAAATTACGAAACCAGGTTTACTAAAATATTAACCACGGCAGGATTCAATTCTGGAGTCTTTCTTGACAAGGTGAATTTTCCTAAAATCAAATCTGATCTTGCGGTAAGACGACCGGATTTGTGTCTGCAATTCAAGGTTCCTTTTTTAAAGATAAGATCATTTCTTAGTTTTCCATGTCCCAAATACGTCATTACCATTTTGGAAAATAACACCAGCTATCCTCTTTCTATTGTTTTTGATTATCTCAATCAAATTTACGATCCTGATACAATGCTGTTTATCCAGGATAAACTTAT
>JAISDH010000256.1 GCA_031264975.1 Bacteroidales bacterium | reverse complement strand
TTCCATGTAACAGTAAACGCCAACAATGCAAATATGGGAAGCGTTACAGGAAGCGGAGATTATGCGGTAAACAGCACAATTACAATTGGAGCTATTGCCAACACTGGTTATCGCTTTGTACAATGGAGCGATGGCAATACAAATAATCCACGCACAATTACCGTAACGCAAGATATTACTTATACAGCAGAATTTGCTGTTTCCTCACAAAATACTTATCAAGTAAATGTATTATCCGGAGACCAAACGAAAGGTTCTGTTATGGGAGGCGGTAGTTATGCTGCAAACAGTACAGTAACAATAGGTGCAATAGCCAACACAGGTTATCACTTTGCACGCTGGAATGACGGCAATACAGAGAATCCACGTTCATTTATACTTACACAAGATACAATCTTTGTCGCAACGTTTGAGGACGGCGTTGGTATAACAAACAAGGAAAAATCTGTGATAAGTATTTATCCCAATCCTGCAACAGACAATATAACTATTGTTCTGCCGAAGAATGTAACTCATGCTGTCTTTACGCTTTACGATATGCAAAGCAAGCTGTTAATCCGTAAAGAAGTAAACAATCAAGATGTAATATACATAAGCAATCTTGCAACCGGTATATACATATATAATGTAGGAACGGAAAAAGAAAGTTATCAAGGAAAAGTTGTAAAACAATAGACACGTAGGGAAGAATGCCATTCGCCCCTTAACAAATAGACACGTAAGGGCGTTGCTTGCAACGCCCTTTTTCTGGGTGAACCAGGATTTACAAGATGGAATTAATGATTAATAGATACGTGGGCGACAGCATCAGCCTGAAAGGCTTGAATCAACCGCACAGCGCAACGCGCTGTGTAAGAAATATCCCCCCACATTATTAAGCCCCAATCGGGGCGCAATCAAAAAAATCTGAACTGTGATTCTTTTGATTTAAATGATTATTCATTTTTCTTCGTGACTTGCCTGCTTGTAGTTTGTAGCTTTCGTTCCTTCGCCCTTTCTTCTCTTTCTTCTCTTTCTTCGTCCTATTCTTCCTGCCGTTTCTAAACAAAAAAAAGTAGAATGTTTTATTTAGAATCAAAAACAAAGGAATTACTCTGTTATTTTTCATAATTATGAAAAGTAAAATGACATACAGCGATATTTTTTTACCTCATCGACTGTCGATTGACAAGAGATTGTTTTTTAAAGAATAATTAACTGTTTTTGACTAAACAGATTTATATTTAACTAACATAGATTCCATTTTTGGGGATTTGGATGAAATTACCAAGCTATAAGATATTTACTAATTTATTCATTCGTAGTCGTTTATTCCATTTACCCCAAATACGGGTTTGATTTACAGGACATACTGAGCCCTATAGTTAGTAACATTGATTTGTTAATTAATTTTATATCTTACCTGCTAAATTTATCGCAATATCTTTTATCTTTGCAGGTAGAATATTTGAAGAATGATTGTTGTCCCAGAGCGTAAATATTCAGTCTATTACAAAAAAGAATTTCAGTAAGGGAACTATTTCTCTATAATTAAATAAAGTATAAACAGATATAATAAAAAGATTTATGGATTTTTTAAAAGATTTATTCGGAACCAACACATCTAAAGATGAAGGAAAAAAACTTGAAACGGAAAAATACGACAAACTATCGTCTAAACCGGATTACAAAAAAGAAGAACTCTTGTGCGCTCGGCAAAAATTTCGTCCGCTACAACCAACTCAGGAAACAAAAGATAATAATACAGAAATGAACATTAAAGATTCAAAGGAAGAGGTCATATTGCAAGAAAGTACAGAGATAAATTCTGAGACGAAAAAATATGAGGAAGGAGAAGTTCTGGCAAAAACTATCGAATATTTCGATGGAGATATAATGGTTGCCGATACATGGATGCGAAAATATGCATTGCGAGATGGAGAAGGAAATTTGTTGGAACAAACGCCTGATGATATGCATCGACGCATTGCACGGGAATTTTCCCGAATAGAAAAAAAATATTCAAATCCGTTAGATGAAGCAACAATTAATCATTTGTTGAAAGATTTCCAATACATTATTCCTCAAGGAAGCCCTATGTTTGGGATAGGAAATAATTTTCAAATGGTTTCTTTGTCAAATTGTTTTGTGATTGGTCATGGAAATAACTCCGATTCTTATGGTTCCATTATGAAAATAGATGAAGAACAGGTACAGTTGATGAAACGACGTGGAGGCGTAGGACATGATTTGTCATACATCCGTCCGGAAAATAGTAAAGTGAATAACAGCGCTCTTACTTCAACAGGAATCGTTCCTTTTATGAATCGATATTCCAATTCTACCCGTGAAGTCGCTCAAGGTGGTCGCAGAGGAGCATTGATGTTAAGTATTTCTATTAAACATCCTGACGTCGAGCAGTTCATTGATGCAAAAATGGATACAACCAAAATTACAGGAGCCAATGTTTCTGTGAAAATAGATGATGAATTTATGCGATGCGTAAAAGAAGGTACTCCATACATTCAACAATATCCGATTGATTCTGATGAACCTGTTATTAAGCGTGAAATTGATGCAAGAGTATTGTGGAATAAAATTGTTCATAATGCGTGGCAATCGGCAGAACCCGGCATCCTGTTTTGGGATACGATTAAAAAAGAGTCTATTCCCGATTGTTATAAGGATTTTGGCTTTGAGACTATTTCTACCAATCCTTGTGGAGAAATTCCGCTTTGCGCATACGACAGTTGTCGGTTATTGGCTATCAATCTGTATAGTTATGTAGAGAATCCTTTTACACAGTTGGCTTCTTTTGATTTTGTAAAATTCAAATCGCATGTCAGGATGGCGCAACGTTTAATGGATGATTTAATTGATATGGAAGTTGAAAAGATTGATTCTATTTTACGAAAGATAGAATCTGATCCGGAATCAGCCGGTATTAAACGGGTAGAAAAAGAATTATGGGTGAAAATCAGAGAAAAGGCAATCATAGGACGTCGTACAGGTTTAGGTATTACTGCTGAAGGCGATATGCTGGCTGCATTAAACATGCGTTATGCATCGGAAGAAGCAATAGCATTTTCGGAAGAAGTACATAAACAGCTTGCTTTAGAGGCTTATCGTTCATCGGTGGAATTAGCGAAAGAACGAGGTAAATTTGAAATATACGATACAAATAAAGAGAGTAATAATCCTTTTATAAAACGTTTGCGTGAAGCAGACCCTGAATTATATCAGGAAATGACAATATATGGAAGACGTAATGTTGCCTTGCTTACCATTGCTCCTACGGGAAGCGTAAGTTTCTGTACGCAAACATCTTCAGGAATTGAACCCGCTTTAGGTATTGTTTATTCTCGTCGATGTAAAGTGAATCCGAGTTATAAAGAAGCAAGAGTTGATTTTGTCGACGAAAATGGCGATGCTTTTACAGAATATAAAGTATTGCATGCTAAATTTAAAATTTGGGCTGAATTGCATGGATACGATACCGCATCTTTAAAAGACATAACTCCGGATGAGTTGAAGAAAATAGTTGAAAAGTCTCCTTATCATAAAGCCATTATCCACGACATTGACTGGCTAATGAAAGTAAAGTTACAGGGAACTGTTCAAAAATGGGTAGACCATTCCATTAGCGTAACCGTCAATCTTCCCAAAGACGTAACGGAAGATTTGGTGGATAACATTTATACAATGGCATGGGAAAACGGATGCAAAGGAATAACAATATATAGAGACGGTTCACGTGCCGGAATTATAGGAGACGGGAATACGTCTGATAAGGATTTTCCGGAAAATCACGCGCCTAAACGACCGGAAAAAATAGAGGCGGACGTTGTTCGATTTCAAAATAATGAAGAAGAATGGATTGCTGTAGTCGGATTATATCATGGAAAACCATACGAGATATTTACAGGAAGAGCGAGTGATTTTTATTTACCACCGACTATTGAAAAGGGATGGGTGCTTCGGGTTAAAACTAACCCAAAAGAATCTGCCCGATATGATTTTATTTTTGTAGACAAGCAAGGTTATGAAATTACTATTCAGGGATTGTCCCGCATGTTTAAAGAAGAATATTGGGATTATGCTAAATTGATTTCATGTAATTTGCGTCATGGTATGCCTATTTCATACGTAGTAGATTTAATTTTAAAACTTCGTTTGGGAGGCGATAATATTGTAACATGGAAAAAAGGCGTAGCCCGTGCTTTAAAAAAATATATCAAAGAAGGTACTAAATCAAAAGGGTTATGTCCGGAATGTCATGGAGATAGTTTTTCTTATACAGAGGGTTGTCCCCGTTGTGTAGCTTGTGGTCTTACAATTTGTCTATGATAATATTTAGAAGTAAAAAATCCATACAAATTCGTATGACGGATTTAGACCCATTAGGACACGTAAATAATGGCGTGATTTATTCGTATTATGATATAGGACGACTGCATTACTTGAGTCAAATTGAGGAAGATACTCAATGGGAAAACATAGATAAAGTAGTCGTCCATACGGAATGTGATTTTATGGAATCAATTCTTTTTTCGGATAATATTTACGTTGAAACCAAAATAGCTGATATAGGACATAAAAGTATAAAAATGATACAACGTATTATAGACGGCAATACCGGTAACATAAAAAGTTCCTGTTTTTCCATACTGTCCGGATATGATAAAAAAACCAATACCTCAAAAGAAATTTCTAAAGAATTTAAAGAGAAAGTAGAACGGTTTGAAAATGGGGGTTAATTGGGCAACAAGCTGCAGGCAACAAGCAACAGGCAGG
>JAISDH010000183.1 GCA_031264975.1 Bacteroidales bacterium | reverse complement strand
CTGATTATGAATCGTGGCAAATTGGTCTATACGGGTTTGATAAAGGATTTGTTGGGTACTTACAAAAACACAACCTCTGATAATAAAACAAGTCTGAAAGATATTTATTTGCAACTAACGAAAACACCTCAAGAGAATGATTGTTAGAAATTACTTTGCTGTTTCTTTAAAAAGAATTTTCTGCTCTTATCAAACCATCCTGTTGATTTGTCTTTCGCTGTTTTTATTTATTCCGTTTTCAGAACTTATATTTTATCAACGTAGTCAGTCGACATTATCGGTAAACGGCATTATTTTATATCAACTCTTCATTCAATGTATTATATCTTATATCATCACGTCAAAAGGGCTGTTATACTATATCAATACGGGATATGACAGATTACTTGCCGCGTGTTCTAAAGGCGTCAAAGCCATTCTTTTTATGGACTATTGTTTTGCCTTGCTGTTTCAAATAATTCTTTGGATAGGATGTACAGGTTTATGTGTACTGTATGATTTTCTTTTCAAGGATTTTGTCCTGTTTAGTCATTTTCTACACACTTGGAATACATTCTATATTGTCGCCATTGTTTTGATAGACATTGCATTTATACTTGCTTTGTATTATATAGCAATACTTTTGTTCCAAAACTTTTGGGGACTTGTTTCTGCGTTCCTGATTTTAATGCTTGTCCTTTTTAGCAATCATTCGGTTGAGTATGGTAAAGATATTTTTCTACCGTTTTTCCTGTTCAGGAATGTATTTGGCTTGTCTTTTTTAAAACTTGAAACAGTCCCTTTTCTTTTGTTCCTGTTTAACTATCTATGTTGGATGATTTGTTTTGCAGGGTTGTTTTTGTTTGCATTACATTTCTATGAGCGAGAGAAAACCTTCTTTAAAAAGAGAAGTAAACAATACAAACAATTAAAGATTTCCCTTAAAAATCAATTATTGCTCCGTTGTAAATTTCAGATAGATTTTCTTTTGCGTCGTAAAGGTTTTATTGTTGCTTTGGGATTATTGATTTTATGTTTGCTTCTTGAAATATTGACGTTTCCTTCGGATAGTTTTGGAAACGTCAAAACATTTACTCCCATGATAATACATGAGCATATCAATTTTTTGGAACTGTTTCCCATACTTCTCTTTTTCTTTATCATTTTCGTTCAAAGCGAACTGTTTTATGCCCACAAGATAACGGGATTTTATCCGATTGTATACACAACTCCGATGAGTAACGGTAAACACATTTCAGCGGTTGTTGTTCCGTTTACGCTTTTATGGTTTGTTTTATTCATGCTGTTGTCGGGTATTTATTACTTTACGGTTTACATTGCCGGACATGACGCATTCATTACTTACACAGATGTTTTGTTTCATTTTTTCTTACTGCTTTATCCTTATTTATTGATTGGCTATGCTGCTGTATTTGTGTTCTCCCTATTCGCCAGACAAATGTTGGGACTTGCCGTTATGATTGTGATTTCTTTTCTCTTTTCTATTTCAAATGCTTTCGTGGAACAAAAAGGATTGCTTGGTTTTTCCCTGTTGTCTTTTCCCTACATGCCTGCTTTCCCGTTTTCCGACCTAAACATGAAAATAGAAACAATATATCTATTAAGAGCTGTTTTATATGGGATTTACTGGTTGTTCTTTGCTGTTTTGTTACTCCTGTTCGCAACGTTGATATACGCAAAGGAGATAAAAACAAAATTCATACAACGATTAAAGAACATTCGTTTTGAGTTATATAATATGAAAAAGATAATAAGTATTGTGCTTCTCCTTGTTGTTTTGTCCTTAACGGGAGGCGCAATATTGTTATTTCTAAAAGACAATCCTTACAATCAATCTTTAAAGAATAATTCTAAACATGAAGACTATGAAATATTATACAAACAATATCTTTTGAAAGAACAGCCTGAAATAACAGATGTAGATTTGTACGTTGATTTCTTTTCTCAACAGCGAACATTCACCGTCAAAGGAAAATATAAATTAAAGAACAAAAGCAATACCTTGATTGATTCCCTGCTAATCTCCATACCACAAAACAGGGAAATGAAACCGGATTTTTCTTATCGTTTAAATGCTGCATATACAGAAATATCGACCGATTCCATACATGGAACAATTTTGCTACGGTTATTGAACCCCCTGCAAACGAATGACAGTTTGCAATTTACGTATGAATTACAGATAAGTAGTTCCGGATTTGAAATTGCAGGAAGAAACCTGTTTTTCAGTCAAAACGGAACATTACTTGAAAGCGCTCTTTGTTGTGTGAAAATAGGTTATGATTTTTCCAAAACCGCTACAAGTTCGTTACCCATTGCGCAAACAGCAGCGGAACAGTCTTTTTTTCGCAGAAGGAATTTTGGAGACAATGCGCAAGTAGCTAAAAACATTCATCTTATTGCTACCATACCTGCCAATCAAACGGTAGTTGCAACCGGAGAATTGGAAAGACAATACACAACAGGCAATCGCAAGTGTTTTGAATATAATATGCTCAATAGTCCTTTATTTTTTGCCATATTCGCAGCAAACTATCAGACGCTTACAACAGAAGTTCACAATGTCAAAATCAATGTATACTATACGGACAAACACCGCAAAGGCGCGGAAAGTCTTCTAAAGGCGGCTAAACAGACAATCCGTTATGGAATTGAAAATTTCGGAAAACTTCCCTGTTCGGCTATTAATATCGTAGAAACGCCCACATATAGGGCAGGGGGAACCTGTTTTGGCAATATGATTGCTTTACAGGAAGATTATTTCCTGTCCGATTTTACAGACACAACGCATTTTATACACAGTTACGCCATGCTTGCGCACGAATTGGCGCATTTGTGGTGGGGCGGCGTATTGCAAGCCGCAAACAGGCAAGGTGCAAGAATATTGTCCGAAAGTCTTGCCGAATATACCGCTATTAA
Source organism: Bacteroidales bacterium (assembly GCA_031264975.1). Taxonomy (GTDB): domain Bacteria; phylum Bacteroidota; class Bacteroidia; order Bacteroidales; family WCHB1-69; genus JAIROC01. The sequence goes on along the minus strand of JAISDH010000183.1, from coordinate 183 downwards.
AATGCTCCCTATTTTACAGTCCGAACATTTTCAAAACATTTATATAGACCGTTTAATAAAGCGATATAAACAGGATTTTCCTGCAACTGGTTATGCCAAATCATTGGTAGAAAGTTCATCGGAGAAGTATCTGATTTATTATAAAGGCGCTTTGACTTTCCATTTATTAAGTATGACGATGGG
>JAISDH010000507.1 GCA_031264975.1 Bacteroidales bacterium | reverse complement strand
GATACCTACAATCCGAGGTCGATAGAATTCATTGTAGTAAGCGGTATTTTAACTGGCAGCGACATTTCTGTTGAAGGCGCCAGCTATAAGGTAAACATCACGGATGCACCTGCGTCGTTTGGTCTTGCCGATCTGAACGGTCATGCTGTAACCGTCAAGGGTTATTTCGCCGGAATAGCTGCCCCTGTGATCAAGATCCTGGCTGCAGAAGTTCAGGATGATGGTCTATTTAAAGTCATCTATTTATCGGAAGATTTTAACTTCCTGCCGGCCGCTTATGGGAACAAAATACTATATGCTACTTCTCCGTCAGAAGTGCGCTTTAGTTCGTGGAAGTGGGAGGATCCGGATGGACGTGAAAAATGGGGATGGACAAGCACGCCTGCGCCTGATGCTGCTGCTAAGCCTGCTACTGCGGCATGGTTATATGCCCGTGAGGGATATGTGAAGTTAGGTAAAACAGCAGTTGCAGGCGATTTGATTTCACCTAAGTTATCGGCATTGGAGGACGAGACTGTAGATGTGGTGGTTACATTTAAAGCTTGCGGATACCAGACCGCTGACGGAGTACAAGATATAGGCCATCACTTAAATATTTCCGTAATAGGGCCGGGGACGGTGTCCACGCCTCAATTTGCACTTGAATATTACAAGACAAAAGAGGACGGCGGTGATACGTACATTTGGCAAGATGATTCTTCCAATGCATATAGTTTTGAGATTACAGGCGCCACTGCCGAAACGCAGATTCGCTTCCTGGCAGGGCCGAATATTGGCGTTATAACAACACTCGGACCGAACAATAGCAACCGTGTGGCAATTGATGACATCGAAGTAATTAAAGCCAATTAAGTTTTCGATAAAATTAAAGAGGGTGTATCAAAAGATATACCCCCTTTTTTTTGGTAATGATGCCAAAAATAGTTGGTAATCTACATATCCTCCAACGACAAGCAAATCGTTTTAATGTGATATTTAGGCAGCAACTTATATTTAAGATGTTCCACTTTTGCGGCCAGTAATTCCGGTTTGAAATTTTTCTTCTGTCGTTTCACTTCCGCAACCACAGCCTGATTTTTCTCCAATCTTAAGGCAACAATGTCTATTTCATTTTGACTGCCTTTAGGCTCCCACCATGAGCCGATAGCCCTGTATTGAAAACTTTCGGCAAATTGCTGTTTGAAATATAGTTCTAACAACTTACCCGAATAGGTCGGATAATTGGATTTGATGATGGATTGCAATCCTACGAAGTTTTTGATTTCAATCAGAGAGCGATGACGGTCGAAGTAGTTAAACCAAAAACGAATAAAACTATCCTGTATTTCGTAACGCACAGTTTGGCTGCCTTCCTTTGCCAATATCGGGCGCTGGCGGGTAATGATGTTGTAATCCTCAATAAGCCGTTTGAGTTGGCCGCCAATACTCTTATCTCCCAATGCGGATTCTATTTCGGGTTGCGTATTGATACCTCCTGAAATAGCACTTAAAATAGAAAAATAGATTGCGTAATTCTTTCCGAATTCTTCTATCAACAAGTTTTTCCCTTCATCGGTAAACGGGGAGTTTTCCCGAATCATGAAAGATATCATCTCGTCAATGCTTAATGCGCTGTTATCGCAGAACAATTCAACATACTTGGGCACTCCACCCGTAAAGGAGTACAGAGCCAACAAATCATCATTGACGAATTGCGGACGATAATCATGCATAATTTCTTTCAGTGTTGCCAAATTAAAAGCCGATAATTTGATGATATTATCCGCCCTACCGAATAAGGGCTCTTTTGAGTGTTGAAATATTTTTTGCATTAATGAATAGATAGAACCTGAAATAATCAGGTTCATTCGGGACTTTTTTCGATAAGTGTCCCAAATGTTTTGCATGTCGCTATACACCGATTCGTTGATATTATAAAACTCCTGAAACTCGTCGATAACGAGAGTGAAAGGCTTATTCGAAGCCAACTCCATAAGGTATTGGAACAATGACCGGAATGTCCGGATTTCATTTGGCACAAACACATCGAGCGATTGTGTTATAACCGGAATAAACTCCGAGCAAAGTGTTGCTTCACTCTTACGCCCCACAAATAAGTAAACCGTTGGCAAACCCTCAACCGATTTCATAATGAGGCTTGTTTTACCAATTCGTCTTCTTCCGGTTACTACTGTCAAGCGAGAATAGTCATTGAATGACAAGTTTTGTATCCTTTGCAGTTCAGCCAGTTCATTTGTTCGATTATAGAATTTCATAACACGTTACTTTTTGTTATAGCCGTAACTGTTACGGCGGTTACAAAGTTAAGAAGAAAAATTGATATCACCAATTTTTTCCATCAGGTAAGCGTTTTTGTCCCTAAGCGAGAACCCGCTTCCGGCATAGCATCCAGAAGCGGGCTTAGTGATCCGCCCGGGGCTCGAACCCGGGACCCCAACATTAAAAGTGTTGTGCTCTACCAGCTGAGCTAGCGAATCCTATAATCTCATTGCAGGAATTTGCAAAAGAGGTGCAAAGGTAAACATTTTTTTTGATTGTACAAACCCAAATGTC
>JAISDH010000494.1 GCA_031264975.1 Bacteroidales bacterium | reverse complement strand
TATTGCAGACATTCGTCAAATGTTCCCTTGAATAACGTTTTGGCATAAAAAAACTTTTCTTTTTCAAAAAACATATTCACTTCGTCAACGGTAAGATAATGGGATTCGGCGGAATCGGTAACATAGAGGTCGAAAGCGTAAAATTCGTGATATGGACAGTAATATACGCCTTGTTGGATATAGTTGAAGCGGGTGTCATTTATTATATCTGGATGCGGATAACGACCTCCGAACATTTCTCCGAATATCGTTACCGAAACAGTATCGGGATCTGTTTTTTTAACACTCGTAAACAGGTTAATTACCTTTTCCTTGTATTGCTCGAGTAATTCGCTGTAACGGTAGAAATTTTCATCGGGTTCTACAAATCCGGTTCGCTTGCCTACTCTAATTGTGGCGCCGTCGGTGATAAAACAGAAATTTGCGCCGTGAATTTTTTCCTGTACTACAAATGGCATGTCTCCAAAACCTTCCAGCCTGATTTTGTCCATGTACTCCTTGTCGAATATGTTTTCTATCGAATTATATTTTTTAAATACTATCATATCATTAATAATGGTTAACGGTTAGTGGTTCGTGAACGAGTGAATGATTTATTTCATCTTTTATAGTCTCATATTAATCATTAATCATTGACTGCTAATTTTTAAATCCGATAATTTCTCTGACTTGAGAAAGTGTTTTCCTTGCGTTTATACGGGCTTTTTCGGCGCCGTCCCGCATCACCTTTTCCAGATATGTTGTATTATTAGACAAGTCGTTTATCCGCATACGGACAGGTTCGCAAACATTAATGACGTCTTCCGCTAACTGTTTTTTCATGTCGCCATAACGAATGGAACAGTTGTTATAACTCTGTTCAAAAAAGGCAAGCGTATCAGGCGAAGAAACATACTTCATCAAAGTAAAGAGATTCATTACTTCCGGCGATTTGGGCTGATTCTCTGCCGTAGGACCTGCGTCTGTTTTTGCCCGCATAATTTTTTTCCGAATCATTTCCGGTTCGTCGTTAAGATATATGGCGTTTCCTTCCGACTTTCCCATTTTTGTACTGCCGTCAAGTCCGGGAATTTTTACCAGCGTTTCATCAAAATTGTATGCTTCCGGTTCTTTGAAATAGTCAATACCATACATCCTGTTGAATCGGGAAGCAAATAGGCGCGTCAATTCCAAATGTGGTTTTTGGTCGTTTCCCACCGGCACTTTATCGGCTTTGTGTATTAGAATATCGGCAGCCATTAAGGTTGGATAGGTCAACAGTCCCGCATTGACGTTTTCCGGATGCTTACGTACTTTGTCTTTAAACGTTGTACAGCGTTCCAATTCTCCCAGATACGCATTCATGTTTAAAAATAAATATAATTCTGCCGTTTCCGGTAAATCGCTTTGCACGTATATCGTTGCCGTTTCCGGATTTATCCCTGAAGCCAGATATTCAACAAGCACTTGCTTGACATTTTGCTGTAGATTTTCAGGATGGGGGTGTGTTGTCAGAGAATGATAATCGGCAATGAAAAAATAACAATTATACTCATCCTGCATGCGTATAAAGTTTTTTATAGCGCCAAAATAATTACCCAAATGTAAATTGCCCGTAGGTCGAATGCCACTCAAAACGGTTTCCATATATATACTTTTATTCTGTTATTTATCTTTAGAGACCGGAATTTCTTCATACCGGTTTACAGTATCATTACGCAAATCAATGTAATTTATTTTGTTGTTTTCAAGAAAAAACACATGATAGATTCTCGACCGGTAAATACCCGTTGCACACATGGGACAAGGCTTTTCGCTTAGGAGAATATAACATTGCTGTCCGGCTTTTCTGATTTCACTGCGCTTCAAACGGGTTACAACAATCGCTGCATGTGCCGTAGGGTCGTCATTTTTCTTCATTGTGTTGGAAGAACATATTATTGGTTTGTCCATGCAAAACAATATAGCCGCAGCATCGGCACATGTTCCTTTTCCGGTGGCTGTTTTTTCAAGTAATTCGATAGTATCGCTTGTTGGAATTTTCATAAGCAAGGAAATACAAAAGGATTATAAATGTTTATCTCTATCATGTCATTTTTTGTTTATATCCAGATAGGTGTATACGGGAAAATGGTCTGACGCATGGGTATTTCCTGTTGTAAAACCGTAGCTCCGAAACGATTTGTCGTGAAATATATAATCTATCCGAAAGGATAACAAGCTGTTTATAATCATCGAATGACCAAATCCCTTTCCACTCCCAATAAAAGCGTCGTCAAGCAAATTATGGATTTGTTTATAGCTGTACGACCACGGCGTATCATTAAAATCACCACAGACAATTGCTTTGTAAGGAGATGATTTGATATGTTCAACAATCGTATCTACTTGAACGGAACGTTTGGCAAAGCCTGTTTTTATCTTTCTTAAAATTCTAATGCTGTTTTCTTTCCATTTGTCATTGCTCAAATCGGTATTGTCGGTAGCTTGCTGTGCAAAGAGATAATCCTCAGCGCCAAAATGGATAGATTGGAAATGTACATTATACACTCTGACCGTATCGCCATTTATTTTTATATCAACGTACATGGCATGATTTGTTTTTGCTTCTTTAAAGGTTATTGTTCCTTGCTTTACGATGGGAAATTTGGTAAAAATTGCCATTCCAAACAGGTAGTTATTACGGGAAAGGGGAGTATAGAGATAATAATTTCTGACGTCAAGAGCGTCCTTGAATTGCGAGGCGGTAACAAAGTCCTTTTTGGTACCGTCGCTTTG
>JAISDH010000467.1 GCA_031264975.1 Bacteroidales bacterium | reverse complement strand
TCAGCGCCAAGTAGCCAGAATGCAGGCCAAAGTCCGTTGGCGGTTTTGGGCAGTTTGATACTCGCTTCAATTTTACCATATTTGAAACTGAATTTTCCATTTGTATTTACTCGTCCGGATGTTACCTTGTCTTTAGGGGAATCGGGGGTCTCCGGCGTTTTGGCTGGACATCCATAAAACAATATTCCAAAAACAAGAATAAAGATACATTGCAATAATTTATTTTTCATTTTGTTTGTTCTTCTAAAATTTTAATACTGATAACGATTTACTGTTTTACAATAGAAAGTTTACTTTGTCTATTCTTTCTTATCTTCATTTTCATCTTCGCCTTGTTGTCTGTGTAATATTTTCTTTACAACACTACCAATGTTTATATTGGATAAGTCAATTTGTTTAATATTAAATCCAATGAAATCTTGACTATCTGTTTTGTGGTTGTAAATTTCATCAACAATAGCCTGGTATTTTTTCATCAGGACGATTCTTTTTAATTTTAAGGTCGGAGACAATTCACCTGTTTGAGGCGTCCATTCGTCTATCACCAAACGAAAACGCTTAATTTGTTCATACGGCGCCAAATGTTTATTAAACCTTTCTATTTCCCGTTGCATTCTGGCGACAATTTGTGGTGTGGCAATCAATTCCTTGTTGTCTCTATAATGGATTCTGTGTTTTGTTGCCCAGAAATGCAGTTGATTATAGTTTGGAGAAATAATTGCTGATGCAAACTTTTCATTTTCCCCTATCACCATGATATTTTCGATAAAGGAAGATTCCTTAAACTTATTTTCCAGCATTTGCGGCGCAATGTATTTTCCTGCCGAAAGTTTGAATATTTCCTTTTTTCTATCCGTAATTTTTAAATAAGTTCCGTCTATCATTTCGCCTATATCTCCCGTATGAAACCAGCCGTCGCTATCAATAACCTGTTTGGTATATTCAGGGTCTTTATAATAGCCTTTCATCAGAGAAGGACTTTTGGTAAGAATCTCGCCTTCATCCGAAAACTTCACCTGTACTCCTTCCAAAATAGGTCCGACAGTGCCTATTCTAATCATTTTTTTGTTGGGATTATTAACCGCAATAACCGGAGACGTCTCCGTTAAACCGTAGCCTTCGTATATACGCATTTTCGCTGCCGTAAACAGCCGTATGATTCGAGGCTGAATAGACGCGCCGCCGGTGATAATATCAAATTCATTGTTTCCGAACTTTTTCCGCCATTGTTTATATACCAATACGTCGTAAATTTTCGTCCAGAAATTATAGAACCAACCTCTATTATAATCAAATCTCTGTCCATGACGAATTGCCGCAAAGTAAATCCATTTTTTTATTTTAGATAAATCTTTTCCGGCGGCATACAGTTTATCGTATATCATTTCCAATACACGAGGTACCGCGCAAAATCCTTGCGCTTTAATATCCGCAATATCATTGGATAATGTACCGATACTTTCCGCATAATAAATACTTACGCCCAAGTATTGATAATGATAATTCAAACTGCGTTCATAAATATGGCATAGCGGCAAAAAACTAATTTCTCGATTGGTATGATTAAGCGGTTGCGCTTGTGCGTGTCCTAAAAAATTATGAACCAAATTTCCATGAGTAAGCATAACTCCTTTGGGAACGCCCGTTGTACCGGATGTATAAACAATACTTGCAATATCATCAGGCGCTATTTTTTCTTTTATTTCTTCTACCGTATTTGCAAATTCTTTCCGGTGAAGAATCCCCAGACGCAACACTTCATTCAATTCTGTTTGCCCCTCTATTTTATCCAAAACATAGGCGCCATATTCCAAATTCAATTCCGAAAATACAGGCTGTACTTTTGCGAAAATATTTTTATTCCCGATAACCAGCATTTTTGCATCCGAGTGTGTAATAATATATTTATAATCTTCGGAAGCAAGCGTAGGATAAATAGGCACATGGATAACGCCAAGCATTGCCATTGCCATATCCATAATATTAAATTCGGGACGATTATTGGTAATCGTTGCTATCTTATCCCCTTTACGAAGTCCTATCTGATGAAATCCATAGCTCAGCAAAACAGAAAATTTATAATAATCGTTTACGCTAAAATTCACCCATTCCCCATTTCTTTTTCCATTCAAAATGTCTTCCTTGGGATATTTCTCCAATAACCAATCCAATAAATCAAAGGTTCGTTTTATTTCCATAGTATCGTCAAATTAATGAAGTACAAAGGTAATAAAAAATAATGTTTTATACGAAAGAAAAATAACATAAAATATACCTCCTGTCCTGTTACAGGTTGATACAAAAAGAGAAAAGACATAACATTAACGGAACAATTCTACAAGGTTTGAATATCGCAACGCAATCAGATTCAGATTCTCACCAATCTTCAATGTACAAATCTATTAACCCTTCCGGCGTTTCTATTTCAATTATTTTATTTTCTTTGTCCAGGTTCTTGATATATTCTTCAGCAATAGGGATTAATATTTCTCCTTTGGGATGCAGAATCTGCATAACCGCATGATGAGAGTAATCAATTATTTCGTCACAATTCCCTAAGTTTCCTTTATTCGTATCAATGACGGTAAACCCTTTTATTTCGTGATAATAAAACTTATTTCCAGTCAGTTTCGGCAACATGGATATGGGTAAATATAAATCGGTATTTACATAATGAGAAGCCGTAGTATTATCTATCGTTCGAAAAAGAACAATTATTTGATGCTTACTCTTTACTTTTATTTCTTTCGTGAAGAAAGGAATCGGTTCCCCATCCACATTAAAGAAAACCGATTCAAGTCTGTAATATTTTTCCGGTTCATCCGAATCTATATAAACGAGCAACTCTCCTTTAACACCAAATTTCTTTGTTATTTTACCTAAATAAAAATAATCGCTGAACATAATTTGATATTTATTCTACTGCAGGAGTCTCTTCAGTCGTTGGTGTTTGTTCAGTAGTTTCCGATGTTGTTTCCGAAACGTTTGATGGCGCTTCTGATGTGATTTCTTGAACTTCAGTTTCTGCCTTTGCTTCAGTTTCAGTTTCTGCAATTGGTTCAGTTTCTACCTTTGCTTCTATTTCTGTAACTGCTTCGGGTTCTACTTTTGCTTCAGTTTCCGCTTTTGCAATGGCTTCAGCTTCTGCTTTTGCAATGGCGGCTGCTTCTGCTGCCATTTGTCCTTCCGCTCTCTTAGCGGCTTCTGCTGCTAAAATAGCTTGATGTTTTTCATGTAAGATAGCTGCCTTTGCTTCTTTTACTTTTGTTTCGGCTTCAATACGTTTTTTCATTTCCAACTTTTGAGTGTTGGAAACTTCTAATTTCATATCATTCAACATGCGAACTTTTTCTTCTTTCCATGCAGCTAATTTAGCGCTTGCCTGTTCCTCTGTCAGCGCGCCTTTTTTAACGCCACCCATCAGGTGTTGTTTCAAATAAATACCTTCCTTTTGTAGTATCATTCGTGCTGTGTCTGTAGGTTGAGCCCCACAATTGACCCAATGATAAGCTCTATCAAAGTTAAGTACTACTGTAGAAGGATGTGTTAGCGGATTATATGTACCAATCTTTTCAATAAACCGTCCGTCTCGCGGGGCGCGGCTATCCGCTATTACGACATGATAGAAAGGTTGCCCTTTTTTCCCACGCCGTTGTAATCTAATTTTTACCGGCATAAATGTATTTATTTTGTTTATTAATTTAAGTGTGCAAATTTCGTCATTTTTTCGATACAAAACCCCATTTTCTCCGATTTATTTTCAACCGTTGTTTTTTTTCAAACAAGTATTTAGAAATGAAATATTTATAATGGACTCTTTCCCCAAAATATGGCGCTTATTTACCCCGAATCCCGCTTTTTTTCGATTGACGGCATAAAAATTTGTCGTATTTTTCGCAGGAAATTCGATTTTCCGTCATATTTTTCGCCGAATATTTCGTCTTGTTTTCCTTTGTCTGCTTTGGACTGTCGCATCCAATCTATGGACATGACGCCATTCATCATTAATCACTGTTTTTCTGTCAAATCAATATGATGTTTCCACCGTTTGTGGCTCCACAGCCAAAATTGAGGTTGCTTTGTGATATCACGTTGCACATATTTTATATAATCTTCAATAATACTTCCATAAGGAGTATCTTGCGGGGTATCTGTTATTTTTGTTATCTCTATTTCGTAATAACCACGTTTCTTTTGGTTGACAACGTAATATAAGACAGGATAATTATATTTCCTTGCAAAATATTCTGCGCCATAAATCATGAAAGAAGGTTGATTCATGAACATGGCGATGTACGATTTTTTTACATTTCCGGGCGATTGGTCGCAAAGCAACATATATGCGCACATTTTCTGCTGCTTGTCGTAATTATCAACGGTATCTCTGACTGTATCTGCAAATACGACCTCTGTCCCGTATCTTGTTCTTGCTTTGTTGATAATTTTTTCAAATACCTTATTTGTATTAGGTTTTCCGACGCCAATACCATGAAATTTGAATTGCATGGAAAGCGATAATACCATCCATTCCCAATTGTTATAATGGCTTGACATTAAAATAACGCTTTTCCCTTGTCTATAATACGCATTCACTAAGTCAGGATTAATACAGTGATAACGTTTCATGAGTGATTTTTTGGAAAGAGTTAATAACTTTACCCCTTCAACAAAAATATTAATAAGATGCCTGTAATATTCCCGCTCAATCATTTTTAATTCCTTTTCAGGCATGTTGGGAAAAGAATTGCTTAAATTTTGTCGAACAACCTCAATCCTGTAGCGAAAAACAGTATAAACGAAAAAGCGAATAAATCTCCCTATTCCATAAAGTAAAGCAAGAGGTAATAAAGACAGCGGATATAAAAATCCATAGATAGCAATCCTTGTCAGCATATTTACTCTACTTGGGGACCTGCGCTTATAAGTGATTTTCCCAAATCATGTTCTGCGAATTTTTCAAAATTCAAGATAAACCTTTCTGCTAAATGTCTTGCCTTTTCATTCCATAATTCCCTGTCGCTGTATGTATCGCGCGGGTCTAATACAGCAGGATTTACGTGATGTAACGAAGTTGGTATTGTCAAATTGAAAAAAGGAATTTTCTTTGTGGGAGATTCATTAATAGAACCATCTAAAATGGCATTGATAATAGCTCGCGTATCTTTAATAGAAATACGTTTTCCGGTTCCGTTCCAACCTGTATTAACCAAATAGGCTGTCGCATTACCGGTTTGTTTCATTTTCTGTATGAGTTCTTCTGCATACTTCGTGGGATGCAAAGATAAAAATGCAGCGCCAAAACAAGAAGAAAATGTAGGCACGGGTTCTACTATTCCAAGTTCCGTTCCGGCTAATTTGGCAGTAAACCCGCTTAAAAAATAATATTGCGTCTGCTCAAGTGTTAAAATAGAAACAGGAGGCAATGCTCCGAATGCGTCTACAGAAAGAAAAATAATCTTTTGGGCATGAGGCGCTTTTGATACGGGTTTCACAATATTTTCAATATGATAAATAGGATAGGAAACACGCGTATTTTCCGTTACCGATTTGTCCGCGAAATCAATTTTTCCATTTTTGTCGACGGTTACATTTTCCAGTAATGCGTCTTTTTTTATGGCATGATAGATTTCAGGTTCGGCGTCTTTATCCATGTTGATTACTTTAGCATAACAACCTCCTTCAAAATTGAATATACCATCATCGTCCCATCCGTGTTCATCATCTCCAATCAGTTGTCGGTTGGGGTCGGTAGACAAAGTTGTTTTTCCTGTTCCGGAAAGTCCGAAAAAAATAGCAGTTTCCCCTTTGGAATTGGTATTGGCAGAACAATGCATAGAAGCAATTCCCTGCAATGGTAATAAATAATTCATGTAGGAAAACATTCCCTTTTTCATCTCTCCGCCATACCACGTATTGATTATAATTTGCATTTTTTCCGTCAAATTAAAAACAATAGCCGTTTCCGAATTCATACCGAGTTCTTTATAGCATTCCACTTTGGCTTTGGAAGCGTTTAAAACAACGAAATCCGGCTCGCCAAAGTTAGCCAATTCTTCTTCGGTGGGACGGATAAACATGTTTTTTACAAAATGAGCCTGCCATGCAACTTCCATGATAAAACGTATTTTTTGTCGGGTATTTTTATTCGCTCCGCAAAACGCATCTACTACATATAAATTCGTATTAGAGAGCGCTTTCGTTGCAATATCCTTGACAGTTTTCCATGACTGTTGTGAAACAGGTTTATTGTCATTGGGATATTTTTCCGAATTCCACCAGATTGTGTCTTTGGTAGTATCATCAAAGACAAAAAATTTATCTTTTGGAGAGCGTCCGGTATAAATACCTGTCATTACATTTACAGCTCCTAATTCTGTGAGTTGTCCTTTTTCATATCCGAACAGTTTCGGGTCTATTTCCGCTTGATAAAGTTCGTCGAAGGACGGATTATACGAAATCTCTTTTACGTTGATAATCCCATATTTGCTTAATTCTGACTTATCCATATTGTTTGTTGTATTCTGTTATATTGATTGTACAAAGGTAGTAAAATTATAGATAGCAAAACAAAATATAATCAAGGATTTTTTAAAGCAAATAATACAC
>JAISDH010000407.1 GCA_031264975.1 Bacteroidales bacterium | reverse complement strand
GTCGTACTTGTTAAAGATATAAAACATCGTGTTTTTACCGCTAAAATTACACCCGCCGGCTGGGTAGACCAGCAAAGATTGAAATATTGCCAATATGGTATTACCCACTGGCGCCACATTGAACTAAAATAAAATATAAAAGCAATGAACACAGAAAAAGAAGAAATTGCAAAAGTTTTAGCAAAAAAATTCAATACTTCCAAAATTCCAACACTTGGATATATTGAAATGTCAAAGTATTTAAGCAGTATCGGAATCAGATACTTTAGTATCATGATGTGCCTTAATTTGAGGGATAAATTTTTCAACATAGAAAAAAGAACTATAGACGGAAACGTCATAACTGTTTATAGTCCTAAAAAAGAGCCAATCCATTTTACTAAATTTATAGATTTGCTTGATTATTACGATGATTATAAAAAACGCAATAAAGATAAAGCGAAAGGAAGTCGCAACCGTTTAATAGTAAGTGCATTTAAGGCTATCTTCAAAGAAAAACCGGCTATTCCTTTTGCACAATTCACAGGCGCATTTTATTCCATAACGAAAACAGAGTTGAAAAATGACGAATTGAATGATTTGTTAAAACGGAATGCGATTGCATACAAGAACGGATGTTATTATTTACCGCAAAAAAGCGGCGAGCAGTTGGTCGGGAACGATTACCAAGAGCCTGAATTTTTAACTCCGAAAGAGAAGAAAGCAAAAAAGAAAGCATCATCAAAAATGCACGATTCGCGCATTGAAAATAACAATGTCATCTGTGATAATTACAGAATAGAGTTTAATCAGGAAAAACAGCTTTTCCACTACGACGATGGAAGCCACGAAGAAAACACATTCGGGTGGCGCACGGTTGAAAAAGGTGTGAGAAACCCTGCATACTGGATTATATTTGACATGATTAGAACACTTTTTAATCATAAATTTTCAAGCGTAAAAGATATACAGGGTTTGTATGTTGACTTCTTGAATATAATTCACCACCTTCCGCCCGATGGAAATTTGACAATCGAAATCTGTGTCAATTTTCTCAAAAAAAATGGATATAAAGGGAAAGTGGAAAAAATATTAAAGTCAGAATTTGAAATATAAAACTTATGGAAAATAAAACAGTGATGTATGTACACAAGTCAAAGACAAGAGACGGCTATGCTGCGCGGACGATTTTCTGGAAACGGGACGATGTCATAACAATAGAACGCAGGGCTTTAGTACCAATATCAGAACTATCGCCCCTCTATCCATGCGTTGAACTAAGGCGGTTCAAAGACAGGGCGCTCATAAGTACTTTCTTCAGCTTCCGGGCGGAAACCATGAGGGAAATAATGAGGTTTACGGAAAGCAAAGGATGGCTGGATAAATCGTAATAACGCATGAACGACACCCAGCTATATGACGAGATACACAAGCATGTCCGGGAAATAAACGGCCTGTTCAGGAGGTACAACAAAGAGAGAAATCAAACTAAGGCACGTGCCAGGAAAAACCACGAATACACCGGTGTGCCCGACACACGCCTGCTGGAATGCTGCGCCAACGCGTTCGGCACTTCGGCCAAAGAAATCATGTCCAGTTCCAAAAGACAGAATTTAGCGGAGGCACGCCAACTCTACTGCTATATTCGGTACCGCCACTACGGCATATCGCCGGAACAGGTCGGCGCTGAATTAGGACGGCACCGCACCACAGCCATCCATTCCATAAAAACGGCATCCAATTTATTGGAAGTAGATAGGAATTTCAGAAAAAAATACAATGAAATCATTAATACTTAACGCTGATTTAAAAAAATATTCACTTTTTTTGTGAATATCAAAAATAAGCATTACCTTTGCCCGAAGTAAGTATTAGATATGAAAGTTGAGTTCGAGAAAAAGTATTTGCAAGAATTGTACGATACAGGCAAGACAACGGACAAAAAGCACCGTTATCAGCCGCAGGTCGTGAATGGTTATCTAAAGTGCGTAAAATACTTGGTAAAGGTTAAACGAATGGAAGATTTGTATTTGATTAACTCGTTGAATTACGAAAAGTTGAAAGGCGATAAAAAGGGGCTTTCTTCCATACGCATCAATGACCAATATCGTCTTGAATTTCGTGAAATAGTCAATCCGAATAATATACTCGAAATTGGAATTTGTTCTTTAATAGATATTACAAATCATTATAAATAAAATAAATATGGCTACTAAAAATCGTATGTGCGCAAATGATTTACAACCGTTTCGCCCTGTGCATCCGGGAGAACTTTTAAAAGATGAATTGGCATACCGCCAATTATCACAAAGGGCGGTTGCAAAGCAAATCGGGATACCCTACACGGCATTCAACGAGATATTGAACAGTAAACGCCCCGTAACAACTGATTTCGCCTTGTATATGGAAGCCGCCTTGGGCGTTCCTGCATATATGCTTGTCGGATTGCAAACCGATTATAACTTGCAAGTGGCGCAAAAAGACACAAAGTTGAACACCCGCCTCGCACAAATACGTAAAATGGCTGCGATGTTGGTTGTGACTTGATTGCATTCGCTAATTCGTGAAAATTCGTCTAATTCGTGTCCACAAAAACCACACTCCCGCCCCAATAGCCACTGTCAGAAAAATATAGAACACATACGCAAGGTTCGACTTCTGCGGCGTTTCCTCGTGCTCCGTTTCAATATCCACATCAATATCCCGCTGTGTCCTGTCCACCGTCGAATCCGCCACAGCACTTTCGGCAGAGACAACCGTCTGTTCCTGCACCTGCTTACCCTTTACCGTAGTCTTTTTCTTGACCACCTCGCTTTTTACAGGCGGCTTCCCGGTGGCAGCGTCAACAGGCTTCTCCGTGTCGTAAGTCACCTCTACGGTTTCTTCCACCACCTGCATATTTTCATCGGTAGTTATCGTGGCGACGCTTTCAACCCTCGTTTGTTCCCCGTGCACCTCCACCACGTCCACCTTGCTCTTATCCCGCACCTCAACATCCACCCTGTCCACCACCTTCGTCGAGCCGCAGCCCGAAAGCAGCAAACAAAGCAACAATATAATCCTTAATTCACAACTCATAACTCTTAACTTTTAGTTCTTAACTCTCAAACCGTATAGCATCCAGCCGGTTCATCCAGCCCCTGCGGAACCGTTCATTCGTGGGTGTTTTCACTATAATGTCATTGATATACTGCACACGAGCAGCCTTAATGTCACCAAACAGCTTCTTAGGCTCGGCAGCGTTTACCGCCGCTATCGTCTTCGGACCCACAACACCATCCGGCACAACCCCAAGCAACCGTTGCGGATTCTTAATCGCCGGCGACCCCGACAGCCATAGCCAATCAACGAGAATGTTCGCCACCGACTGCGACCGTATCTCGTCGGCCAGCCATTTGTTCCAATAGCCCGACTTAAAGATGTGATTCCATTGCTTATCAGTAATGTTCTTTAACTGCTCCACAGTCGCATCTGCGCCGTAGAATTGCCGGAACGTAGCTATCGTCACCCCCTTATTCGTGGCGCCACCCTTATCGAGAGGATCATCTACAAAACCGCCTTCCCATTTCAGGATAAACGGAACCAATTGTTTATAATCTGCCATTATATCTTCTTCTCCAATTCTTTAATTTTAGTTTCCATCTTAGCAATTTTTTCATCTTGCTCATGCAGGTATTCCTTTAACTGCTCATTCTCCTTCCGCAGCAATTCGTTTTGCGTCTTCAAGTCTTCATTCTGCACTTTCAATTCCCCATTCTCCATTGTTAACGTCAACTTATTATTAATTACCTCCGACATCTGCGAACGTGCCTCAATTAGCTTTTGTGTCAAATTGGCCATTTCGTCCACCAGCTTATCGTTGATTTCCGAAAGCGTAGAAAACATCTTCTCTCGATTAACAATGTCTTTTGCTTCTAAATCCGCAATATCCCTTTTCTTATTCGCCCATTTATTCGCAAAAATGCGTATAACCTCGCTCAATCCAAGAGCGC
>JAISDH010000367.1 GCA_031264975.1 Bacteroidales bacterium | reverse complement strand
TGGGAAAAGTCAAAATCACTTATAGACTCAAATTCTGTTGGCGGATACTGGTAAGGGTTCAACGCCGGAACAATATGCACTGTAAATAGTGTCTGCCTGAAAACTCACAATATTCAAATTTATAGTAACTTGTATGATAAAAAAGATTCGAATCTTTTCTTTCGATTAATTGATATTCAAGTAAGACATTGAAAAACACAGCAAAACAACCTCAAGCACGAATCGTCATTGCGAACGCAATGACGACTATACGACTATTTTCGGGCAGACAATAAATATGATTCATAATTCCAAACAAAATTATGCCAATAATTAATTCCTTAAATTTTCCCGTATTTAAGGGCGATTTAACTGAAATAAAATATAAGGAGCAAAAACATTTTGTGATTAATACCATCAGTCCCAATTCCTATGGACTGGCGGTTAAAAATCCTGTCGTTAAACAGGCATTGCAAAATAGCGATATGCTTATTCTGGACGGTTTATACTTTGGCTGGCTCGCGCTGTTTAAGCAGGGTATTAAAATTAACAGGATAGCAGGCTGGGATGCCTTTCACTTCTTTTCCAGTGAATTGAATAAAGACAGAGGGCGTGTTTTCTTTTTGGGTTCAAGTACAGATACGCTTTTGAAAATAAAGGAACATTACAGTCAGGAATATCCAAATGTATCAGTCGCTTATTATTCGCCTCCATTTACGCCCAAATTTTCAGAAGAAGACAATAAAAGAATGCACAATGCAATAAATGATTTTAAGCCTGATGTGGTTTTTATCGGAATGACAGCGCCAAAACAGGAAGTTTGGGCATATCAAAACAGGAACTTGCTTGAAACAAAGATTATTTGCAGTATTGGTAATGTGTTTGACTGGTATGCCGGCAACAGTAAACGCCCTGCCGTTTTCTGGCAAAAAACAGGAATGGAATGGCTGGCGCGAATATTCCTGCGCCCTGAAATTTTTAAGAGAAACATAGGAAACCAGATGCTTTTTTTCTGGCATTTATTTTTGATACTGATAAATATAAAGAAATTATGATAAAAACAGCAATTATCGGTCTTGGAAAAATGGGGATTTCCCACTGTTCCATACTGGGCGCTCATCCGGATGTGGATCTGGTCGCCGTTTGTGATTCAAGTTCACTTATTCAGGATGCTTTTAAAAAGTTGACAAAAACCGGAGTATATTCCGATTACAAAAAAATGATTGAAGAAACGCAACCACAATGTTTATTTGTCGCTACTCCCACCAAATTTCATGCAGAAATGGTGATTTATGCACTGGAACGGGACATTCATGTGTTTTGCGAGAAACCTTTTTGTCTGAAACTGGAAGAAGGAGCAGAAATGTTGAGACTGGCAAAGGAAAAACACCTGGTCAATCAAGTGGGGTATCATAACCGTTTTATAGCTACTTTCAACGAGATGAAGCGATTGGTTGAGAAGGGCGTTTTAGGAAAGACCTTTCATTTTCTGGGCGAAGCTTATGGACCTGTCGTGCTTAAAGAAAAAGGCGGGACATGGAGAAGCGAGCGGGAACAGGGCGGCGGCTGTCTGTTCGATTATGCATCGCATGTTTTGAATCTGCTTCATTATATAGCAGGAAAGCCGGTGGAAGCGCATGGTACTCTGTTAAAAAGTATTTACTCAAAAGGAGTCGAAGACGCCGTATATGCTTCTCTGTTATTAGAGAACGGTTTGACGGGGCAACTTTCGGTTAACTGGAGTGATGAGACTTATCGTAAAATGTCCACTTCGATAAAGGTAGAAGGTAAAAAAGGAAAAATGATAGCTGATGCGACTGAATTGAAAATCTATTTGAAAGAGGAAAATAAAGAAGAAAATTTACCTAAAGGATGGAGTGTAAAATATATTACGGACTTAACGCCGCAGGTTGATTTCAATCTTCGGGGAGAAGAATATTCTGCTCAGGTAGATTATTTTATACAGTGTGTTAAGGATAACCGTCCATCCGACAGAAATTCTTTTGAGGCTGCATTTGCGACCGATCAAATTATTGACAAATTAATTAAAGACGCTTTACAGTAAACGATATGGACAGAATATTATTTGGCGACAATCAGTTTTTCGCCGTCAGTCACCTTTCCGACGAACGTTCGCGTGCACAGGCTGTGCGGTTTAAAGACAATCAGGCTATTATTGATGTACTGGACACAGTTCAGGAACTGGATATACATACTTTTATGTGCACTACCCATGACAGAATTGCACAAATATGCGACTATATCCGTCAACATCCTGAAAAATATAAGAATTTTAAAATGTATCCGTGTATGCCATACGCGCATAAATACGCCAATGCCGTAACGGAACTGGGTATTATGGGAACATTAAAAGCCTATATGCCGGGCAATATTTTATCGTTTGCCACCAAAGGCGGGATGGCTTACATTCAAAAGGATTTCATTGCAATGATGGAATTAATGGTCGATGCGGAAATGAAGATGTTTCACGGAATTAATACGCCGGTTATTTTCATTCAGAACGTGATTGTCGATTTGATACTTGGATTGAAAATGTACGATTTGTTTGCGGGATATGCCGCACATATAAAAAAGAAATATCAAGCCGAACCGGGATTCATTACCATGAACATGTGCAGGATGGTAGATGTATGCGAATCTGTAGGATTAAAAAATCCTGTTATCTGTTCGTCTATCAATAAAATTGGATTTCGTGTGTCGGGAAGCAATGCCGCGTATGAGAAATATCTGGAAGAAAAAGAGTTTCGCCCGATTGCCATGCAAGTATTGGCGGCAGGCGCATTGAAACCCGAAGAAGCGATAGAATATGTTTGCCGTTTTCCTAAAATCGAATCCATACTGTTCGGAGCTTCTTCCAAAGGACATATTCAGCAAACGAAAGAACTGATTGAAAAATATTCACGACGATAATTCGTACAGTTCGTGGATAAATATACATTA
>JAISDH010000331.1 GCA_031264975.1 Bacteroidales bacterium | reverse complement strand
TATTTGTCAGTTATCTGAAATCCATATACCGGAAATGATGGACATCCAGAAGATTTGCTTTCAGGAAATTTACCGTGAAAGTGTATTCGTATATGATACACTGGTAAAAGTCTTTCCCGACGGCGCGTGGGGCGCGTTTTACAACGATAAGATGATTGGCTATCTCTTTTTTCATCCGTACAAAAATAAAACGGTTAAGCCATTAGATTCGGGATTGGTTTTAACAGGCGAAGAAAATTGCATGTATTTACACGAAATCGCCATATTACCGCAGTATCGCGCACGAGGCGTTCCAGGCCGCCTAATAAATGAGTTTGACAACGTTTCCGCGCGGTATCGGATGAATTACCAATCGCTTGTTAGCGTTCAGGACAGCATGGGATTCTGGAAGAAAAAGGGCTTTGAGGTTATACGGAAAATTGATGAAAGCGGTTATGTAAATGGGGTTTTAATGTCGAAGCATTTTATTCAAAAATATAAATAAAACACGTGGAAAATCCGATAAGATGATGCTGTTCTCTTGGCAAACGGACACGTCGATCGGTAAAAAATCATGGTCGTATGTGGAGGACGAAGAAAATAAAACGCCGGAACAAATCATTCACGATATGATTGATATCGTCAGTAAAAACGGGAATTTGCTTTTGAACGTTGGGCCTCGCGCCGACGGTACCATCACGGATATGCAAAAAGAAGTTTTGCGCACTATCGGGAAATGGCTAAACGTGAACGGCGACGCCATTTATGGCACGCGCTGCTGGAAGAAATTCGGCGAAGGCGACGCCCAGCCGACGAAAGGTACTTTTACCGATAACCGGGCTACCGCCTACACCGCGCGCGATATTCGCTTTACAACAAAAGGGAATGATTTCTATGCCATCGTCTTGAATTGGGACGACACCGGCGTATTCATAAAATCATTGAATAAGGAAGTCGTTTCCGATGCAAAAATAGTCAGCGTGAGTTTGCTAGGGTCGGACGAGGAGATAAGCTGGGAGCAGACGGCCGACGGCTTGAAACTCTTCTTTTCCAAAGACCGCCCGTGCGACTATGCGTATTCATTTAAAATATCATTCAACAAAAAAGTGGGTGCGCATCTTGAGTCGGAGGCCGTAAATAAGGTGATGAAGCATGGCGCTTAGCGCTGTGCTTTCATGAAACCCGCTATACTCAAATCTTCGTCTAATTCTTCCCAGCGTATAAATACGTTGTTATATTCGAATGCGGTGCGTTGTGCAGGAGTTGCGTGGCGCAATCGAGGGTAGTCCTCAAATTTTTCGCTAAAGATTTTCCCGTCCGACGTTTCTATGTAAATCGCTGTGTCGTACGTCCATACCCTGTTAAGATTTGTTTCCATTGTCGTCCTTGTTGAAAAAGTTATTCCATGCCGCAAAAGTAGATAATAATTTTGGCGATTATATACAAGTTTACCTGATTTTTGTCTCGAGTCTTTTGTCGATTGTCTCGAGTCTTTTGTCAATTGTCTCGAGTCTTTTGTCGATTGTCTCGAGTCTTTTGTCGATTGTCTCGAGTCTTTTGTCAATTGTCTCGAGTCTTTTGTCGATTGTCTCGAGTCTTTTGTCGATTGTCTCGAGTCTTTTGTCGATTGTATATGTAGTGGGGTAAACTTGTATATAATTGCCTTTTTTTTAATCTACAAAAAGCTGTTTCTACGTAACTCATAACTCATACAGCAAATATTTTGCCCGCTGTGCTTTGAAGGTGGTGACATCGGTTGCCCAGCTTGCCCTAATTTCCGCTGTTCCACAATTTATAACCTTTTCCAATTAAGAAATGCAAATATCGGTTTATCAAAATAACGGGAATTATTAAAATAATTGCGACTAAAAAAGTCATGCCTAATCCCAAAAGAAAATCTATTGTTTCAGAATGAGCGATTGCAAATTTTGAAAAGATTTTTTCGGTTATTACTTGTAGCAAAGAATACACTTTTCCGTGCATACAGAAATACAGTAACGAGTTTGCACCGACAAACAAAATCAATTTTGCATTTGTCAATCTTTTTGAAATGTATATCATTGCGAAAATTCCAAGAAGTGTAATTATTAACGCATCAATGAAATAAAATGAGCCGTCGAAACTAATATCTGGCAAATGTAAAATGAATTTCCGTATGGCAACAAAAGCAAAATAAAGTGATAATACGCTAAAAAAAGCAGTGCGTTTTTCACATGATTTTAATTTCTGTTCGTGTTTCCGGTATGCGAATCCCAATGCCATATAAAAACAGCCGTTGCCAATAAATTGAATATGCCAGGGCAACGCAGGCAATTTCAACCACGAGTCGTACATTACAGACAGTAGGAATCCGACAAAAGCAATCAGCAATAATGCTCTTGTGCTTTTGGCGTACTTTACCAAAACATAAAACGGGAAATTCATAACAAACAGCGCTGCGACAAACCATATCTGGTCGTTTTTCCCTCGAATTTGTAAAAGCGAATCCAATAAATCTCGCGAAAATGAAGAATGTTCATTGAATGTTAAAACCTGCGCCGATGCGAGTAGCAGAAGGACAAAAATCAGAAATGGAATTAACAAAGTTCTTATTTTGTGTTCCAAAAGCCGCCCAAACGAATAATCGGATTTGAAAAGATAGCCCGAGACAAAAAAGAACATTGTCAAAAAGACAGGGTGGAAAAATGCCATTAAATTATCGTTGCAATAATTCAAATGGGAATATAATACCATCAGAAACGCCATTCCTCGCGCATAGTCGAGCCACAAAAGCCGGTTTTGTGCCGAAAAAGTTGTATTTACCATAAAATTTAAGAATTTGTGAGCGTTAAACTCTTAAACTCTTTGGCAAAAAAAAGCGTGAAACTGCTCGTTGATTGCTTATTTTCTACTGAGGTTCGGCAAAACCTTTTACTCTATAAGCACGAACGCTTCACGCCCAAAGACGTGAACTTTCGCATACTTATTCTCGAGTAAGTTTGAAATTTTGCCGATTTCAGTAGAGAGAATAAGAGCTATTGCTCTGTTAATTATTTAATGTTAATTTATTTGTATTTTTTACTTTACATATTTTTTTGTTTTAAAATTCGGGGATAAATGTACGTAAAATTTTTTAATTAAGGGGGCAGTGCGAATGACAAGGGATTTTGCGAATTAAAAAATATGGTTATTTTTTTTACGAAACTTTGAGATAGTTTTGAACTTTAAAATGTCATAACTCGTAAAGCAGATATTTTGCCCGTTGCGCTTTGAAGGTGGCGACGCCGGCTGCCCAGCTCGCCCTGATTTCCGTTTCGGTGGCGCCCTGTGCTATCAACTGCCGCACGTGTGCTGTGCCCCACAACTTCGAGAAATAAGGCAAGAAGAATTTGTCTTTTGATTGAAAATGACGATAGGCGTCGAGCAGCCACTCCAGGTGGATGCGCCCTTCGTGGAGAAGTTGCGCTTGCGGGAAACTGCGCAAGTCTACGCCGTAACATTGCCGGTCTTTCAGAGGCGGATTGGTAGCGCCTTCCACCGCTTCCGGTGTGAACGAAAAATGATAAACACCCTTGAAGTCCGGGTGACCGAATGCCTGAAACGGAAACGCCGTGCCACGCCCGAGGCTTACAGCCGTGCCTTCAAAAAAACACAGCGACGCATACAAATACACCGCCTGCATGTTCGGCAGGTTGGGCGAGGGTTTTACCGGAAGCGCATAGCGGCTGCGGTGGGTATATCCGGTGCAGGGTATCACCGTGAGGTCGCATTGCAGGCCGTTTTTCAGCCATTGCTCACCGTTAATCATTCCGGCCAGTTCGCCCAGCGTCATGCCATGCACCACAGGAATGGGGTGCAGGCCTACAAAAGAGCGGTGTTCCGGCTTCAACAGCGGGCCGTCCACGTAGTGTCCGTTCGGATTTGGGCGGTCGAGCACAATCACCGGAACGCCTTGTTCGGCGCA
>JAISDH010000321.1 GCA_031264975.1 Bacteroidales bacterium | reverse complement strand
GGGGTACTTGTCTGTGTTATTGCCATATTGGCGTATATTTTATATTATATTCCACGCCAACAAGACAAAGCGGAGCTTGCAATTTATAAGGCAGAACAATATTTTGCCATGGATTCTTTAGCTTGGGCGCTTAATGGTGATGGAGTTTATGATGGAGTTTTGACGGTTATTGATGATTACAGTAATACAAAAACAGGCAATCGCGCAAAATATATTGCCGGAATTTGTTATTTGAAATTAGGACAATACGATGACGCTATCAAGTATCTAAAAAAGTTTAAATCAAAGGACAAATTAGTCTCTATTCAAGTATTGGGTTCATTGGGCGACGCCTACATGGAAAAAAATGATTTGGATAATGCTGCAAAGTATTATAAAAAGACCGTTTCTAAAAATGAGAACGATATAATCATTCCCGTATATTTGTTGAGATTAGGAATGTTGTGTGAAATGCAGAGTAAGTGGGATGATGCTGTTTTGTATTACGAAAAACTGCAAAAAGGATATCCTCAATCATACGAAGCAATGGAGATAGAAAAACGGATAGAGTATGCCAAAACGAAATCACAATTGTAAGTTTAATGGAAAAAAGCCAAAATCTATCTTCGTATGGAGTTTCAGCAGTTCCGCGCATTACAAATAAAAAGGTAGCGATAATAACTTCCGAATGGAATTTTGAGATAACTTCTGTAATGAAGTCCGGATGTGTTGACACCTTGGTGAAACATGGATTTTCATACAATGATATTATAGAGAAATCTGTAGCGGGTAGTTTTGAGTTGCCCTATATGGCTAAAATCGTGATTAAGCAATACAATGTTGATGCTGTTATCTGTATTGGCTGTATTATTCAGGGCGAGACCAAACATTTTGATTTTATCGCACAGGCAACGGCAACGGGGATTATGCAAGTGGGATTGGATTGTGGAAAACCGGTTATATTTGGCGTCATTACTGCCAACAATATACAACAAGCCATTGACAGAGCCGGAGGAACGCATGGAAATAAAGGCGTGGAAGCGGCTATTACCTGTTTGAAATTGTTAGCGGTATAACGTTCGTTTGATAATTTTATAATCAATTAAAACAAGTTTCCGATGCGAATAGTTTTTATGGGAACGCCTGATTTCGCTGCTGAAATTCTCAAAGCAATTGTAGAAGATAAGCAACATGAAGTTGTTAGCGTAGTTACTTCTATGGATAAGGCAGCCGGAAGAGGAATGAAAATACAGGTATCTCCTGTAAAAACGTATGCCCAAGAGCAGAACTTGTATATTTTACAGCCTGAGAAATTAAAAGATGCGGAATTTGTAAAGACTTTATCGCTATTAAAGGCGGATATATTTGTCGTGGTTGCATTTAGAATGTTGCCCGAAGTTGTATGGCAAATTCCCCCAAAAGGGACGGTCAATTTACACGCATCCTTATTGCCTCACTACAGAGGCGCTGCTCCGATTAATTGGGCGATTATAAACGGCGAAACCCAAACCGGCGTTACCACGTTTTTTATCAATGAAAAAATAGACGAAGGGAATATACTTCTTGCTGAAACAACAGATATATCCGACAAAGACAATGCAGAAACGTTGCATAATAAATTGCTCAATATGGGAAAAATAATACTGTTGAAAACATTAAAAGCAATCGAAAACGGTTCCTGTAAAGAACAAAAACAACCGCTATGTTCAGACTTGAAATTGGCTCCCAAACTATTTAAAGAAAATACTTTCATTGACTGGAATTGGTCTGCTTGCCGGATATATAATTTCGTTAGAGGTTTATCTCCTTATCCGGTAGCATTCTCCAGATACAAAAACAGCGACAAAGAAGAAATGTTAATAAAAATATTTTCCTGTGAACCGGAAACCACGCTTCATCATCTTCCCTGCGGCAAAATACAAACCGATAATAAAACCTTTCTGAAAGTCGCTTGTTCTGACGGTTATATCTATATAAACGAATTACAGATTTTCGGGAAGAAACGCATGTCCGTTCACGATTTTTTACTTGGAAACAAATGGCTTGATGAAGTGGAACTGTTTTAACCTGATTTTATTTTTCGTACCTTCAGGAGATTGTTTTTCAATTTTTATTATACATGCAGACAGATAAGCAGAAAATCATTAATTATTTAAAAGAATTTACTACTCAAGAACGGTACAATCGTATACAGGATATTGCCCGGAAACGAACCCGATATGTTACTGTTGTAGTAGAAAATCTTTTTCAATCACACAATATAAGTGCAATACTTCGTACGGCGGAGGCTATGGGCATACAGGATGTTCATATTATTGAAAATAATTTTGAGTATGAAATAAATAAGCAGGTTGCTTTGGGGGCGCAGAAATGGCTGTCAATTTATCATTATAATCATCTATCGAACAATACTGTTTCGTGTCTACAAGCAGTTAAGGAAAAAGGATATAAAATTGTAGCAACTTTACCGCAAGAAGATAATTGTTTGTTGGAAGATATTTCATTGGATAGCAAAACCGCCTTCCTATTTGGTACGGAACTAAGCGGTTTGACGCCGGAAGCGCTTGAAATGGCTGACCAATTCATAAAGATACCCATGTATGGTTTTACCGAGAGTTACAATGTATCGGTTTCGGTTGCATTAACATTGATGAAT
>JAISDH010000305.1 GCA_031264975.1 Bacteroidales bacterium | reverse complement strand
CTTGAAATAGTTATTATATTATTGATTTTCTGATGTATGATTGTCCATATTTTGTTTTACAAAGTAGTCTCAAAAGAGAGAAAAAAGAACAAGCTCAAAAATTTTTAAATTAAATTGTTGGAATATAGCCTCTATTAGAAAAAAAAGTTGTACATTTGCAGTCCTGAAAAAACAGCCATTTCGGCGCGATTAATCATGGATAAAATTTTAAAAAACAGAAAGAAAACAATTGTAAAATATGCCGACAATACAGCAATTAGTTAGAAAAGGAAGAAAGCAACTGAAGTACAAAAGCAAGTCTCCTGCATTGGACGGATGTCCGCAAAGGAGAGGTGTTTGTGTAAGAGTATACACAACAACGCCAAAGAAACCTAATTCCGCTATGCGAAAAGTAGCGAGGGTAAAACTGACCAATCAAAAGGAAGTGAATGCCTATATACCGGGAGAAGGTCATAATTTGCAGGAACACTCAATCGTAATGATTAGAGGCGGTAGGGTAAAAGACCTTCCGGGTGTAAGATACCATATTATACGTGGAGCATTGGACACTTCAGGAGTAGAAGGTAGAACGCAAAGGCGATCTAAGTATGGAACAAAACGACCAAAAGCAAAAGCAAAATCGTAAAAGTAAGTTTATGTATAGTAAAAAAAGTTCTTTAAATAGAGAAAGAGCATGAGAAAAACAAGACCAAAGAAAAGAATCATTTTACCTGACCCTAAATTTAATAATGTTCAGGTAACGAAGTTTGTAAACAATATTATGTTGGAGGGAAAAAAGAATATTGCATTCAACATATTTTATGACGCCATAGATATTGTTTCTGAAAAAACAGGAGAAGAAGGACTTGAAGTATGGAAAAAAGCATTGGCAAATGTAACTCCGGCAGTAGAGGTTCGAAGCCGAAGAATAGGAGGAGCAACATTCCAAATTCCCACTGAAATCCGTCCTGAAAGAAAACAATCTGTTGGTATGAAGAATCTTATTAACTTTTCACGCAAACGCCACGAAAAATCGATGAGCCAAAAACTTGCCGGCGAAATTGTGGCGGCGTCCAAAGAAGAAGGCGCTGCGTTTAAACGGAAAGAAGACATACACAGAATGGCAGAAGCAAATAAAGCATTCTCTCACTTTCGTTTTTAGTAAAGGGTCATTAAATTAATATATTGTTTATTTGAATAAAAGCTTGTGGGTTTACTTTTGTATTGTTTGGAAAAGAAAACAGGTAAGCAATTGTTTGAATATAAAAATTATACTATTATTTGACACATATAAAGCGGAATAACATGATATTCAAAAAGGCGGTCAATATCGGAGATATAGCGAGCATTGGCAGGTATGCGTTCGTGAGGGAACTTTCCTTTCACATCAATACGCTGAAACTGCTAAGCAAGGCGCTTTGCGTGCAATCCAATGTTAACCCGCAAGAGAAGAAAGTGTTTGTAAAACGTATGGAACTAATTAACGCTATGCGCGAAAATTTTTAATAATAGAAAACGACAAAAGAGAATACATATATGGCGAATTTGAATATGACACGGAATATAGGTATCATGGCTCATATTGATGCAGGTAAAACTACAACAACAGAGCGGATATTATATTATACCGGAAAAAATTATAAGTTGGGTGAAGTAGACGACGGCGCAGCCACAATGGATTATATGGAACAAGAACAGGAAAGAGGTATTACGATTACGTCTGCCGCAACCACTGTATCTTGGATTCGTGATAATCAGAGTTATAAAATTAATATAATTGATACGCCCGGGCATGTTGATTTTACGGTAGAAGTGGAACGTTCTTTACGTATCTTGGATGGGGCTGTTGCTATATTTTGCGCAGTAGGAGGCGTGGAACCTCAATCGGAAACTGTCTGGAGACAAGCAGATAAATATAAAGTTCCTCGCATAAGTTACATTAATAAAATGGACAGAATGGGGGCGGATTTCTTTGATGTTGTTTCGCAACTCAAAAATAAATTAGGCGCAAATCCTGTTCCATTACAAATCCCCATTGGCGCCGAAGACAGTTTTAGCGGGATTGTTGATTTAGTGTATAATAAAGCCTATATATGGGATGAAAATTCACAAGGACAAGTTTTTGTAGAGGTTTCTATTCCGTCGGATATTCAAGCACAAGTATATGAATATCGTTTGAAGTTGGTTGAAGGTGTTGCAGAAGAAAGTGAAGATTTATTACAGAAATTTTTAGACGACCCCAATCAAATTACATCGGAAGATATTATCAATGCGGTCAGAGCGGCAACGATAAGCAATCGTATTACGCCTGTTTTGTGCGGTTCTTCTTTTAAAAATAAAGGAGTGCAACATCTGTTGGACGCGATAACATTGTATTTGCCAAGTCCTATGGATAAAGAAGCAATTGTTGGAATCAATTCGGTAACAGGTAAGGAAGAAATTAGACATTCTGATGTAAACGAACCGCTTGCAGGCTTAATATTTAAGATAGCATCCGACCCTTTTGTAGGGAAAATTGCTTTCTTCCGGGTTTATTCCGGCGTCCTTAAAGCCGGTTCATACGTTTTAAATACGGCAACAGGAAAAAAAGAACGTATTTCCCGTATTTTTGAAATGCATGCCAATAAACAAAAACATCTGGAAGAAATTAGCGCAGGAGATATTGGCGTTCTCGTAGGAATGAAGGAAATGCGTACGGGAAATACCATTTGTGATGAAAAACATCCTATTATTTTGGAATCAATTGAATTTCCGGAACCGGTAATTCAGATAGCGATAGAACCCAAAATACAGGACGATTTGGATAAGCTGGCAATTTCACTACAGAAATTGGCTGATGAAGACCCTACGTTCCGTGTTTTTACAGATGAAGATTCCGGTCAAACCATTATTAGTGGAATGGGCGAACTGCATTTGGAAATTATACTTGACAGATTACGTCGGGAATTTAAAGTGGAAACGAATGCCGGAAATCCAATTGTATCTTATCGCGAAGCAATAACTTCGACTGTAAGACATAAAGAAATACATAAAAAACAATCAGGAGGAAGGGGACAGTTTGCAGATATTGACTTTGAAATGTCTCCAGCCGAAGAAGGAAAAGGGTTGGAATTTATCAATGAAATCAAGGGAGGAAATATTCCCAAAGAATTTATTCCGTATATAGAAAAAGGATTTGAAAGGTCGCTTACTACAGGACCTCTTTTAGGCTATCCTGTAATGGGCGTCAAAATCCGATTAATTGACGGTTCCTTTCATGCGGTTGATTCCGATAGCTATTCTTTTGAAATTTGTGCACAAAAAGGGTTTAAAAAAGCGGCAAAGAAGGCAAATCCTACATTGCTGGAACCAATCATGAAAGTGGAAGTTGTTACGCCGGATGAATATTTAGGCACTGTTACCGGCGATTTGAACAGAAGAAGGGCAATGATAGAAGAAATATCCGCCAAACAAAACATACAATATATAAAAGTGAAAATTCCTTTGGCTGAAATGTTTGGCTATATCACTCATTTGCGCTCCTTAACATCCGGTAGAGGAACCGTTTCAATGGAGTTTTCGCATTATGCGCAATTACCCGCAAATATAATAGAATCATTAATATCTAAATGGAAATTAAATAATAATTAAATATCTAAAAAAGTGAATCAGAAAGTAAGAATAAAATTAAAATCATACGACCATAATTTGGTAGATAAATCATCTGAAAAGATAGTAAAAACAGTTAATGCTGTCAAAGAAAATAAAGTATTAGTTGTAGGACCTATTCCATTGCCAACGCAAAAGAAAATATTTACAGTCAATCGTTCTACTTTTGTAAATAAAAAATCAAGAGAACAATTTGAATTATCATCCTACAAACGTTTATTAGATATATACGGCACTACTTCCAAAACTATTGAAGCATTGATGAAATTAGAATTACCCAGTGGCGTAGAAGTCGAAATTAAGGTTTTATAGATAAAAT
>JAISDH010000302.1 GCA_031264975.1 Bacteroidales bacterium | reverse complement strand
TTGCCGCCATCTCTTACTTGCGTAATGTGATTGCCCACCATTCGCGAGTTTTTGGGCGCGATATTTTGAAGCGACCTGCTGTTCCGAAAAATCCGCGCAACCAATGGCTGCAATATGGTGTAACACCGGTACAAGATAAAAAACCGTTTGTGGTCATCTCTACAATGGTTTATCTATGTAATGCTATAAATCCGAGCAACGAAATCAAAAACAAATTGTTGTCGTTATTCAATGGCAATCCTGACATTCCAATTTATAAAATGGGATTTTTCAATAATTGGCAGCGAGAGCCACTTTGGGAATAAATCAGCACTCTCCCATATCCTGAAATTCTCAATTTTTAATTTTTGGCAGAAAAATACCTGTTTTTGACCGAAAAGTTCTAATACCAGTTCTATTAAAGTCAAAGAAAAGTTGTACTTTTGTTGCGTAAATTGTGGCAAGATAATCCCCGGTTTTGGTGGATTATAATACCACGAAATGCGTAAGAATGACAAAGAACAGGAAAATAACAAAGCATATTACGTTGATGCAAATGGACTTCCTTAAATATATAGAAGAACAGGAAATCAATGTGTTTACAATTGAAGAAATCCGGAATGGCGGTTTCGGGGAGGATATTATTGTGGAGCTTCTCGGGAATCTCGTTCGCAAGGGCTTTCTGTACCGCCTTGAGCGAGGAAAATACTGCCGTTCAACATTCAAGAACGAGAATGTTATCGGCACATTTCTTGTTCCCGACGGTGCGGTGGCTTACTGGAATGCCTTGCATTTGCACGGATTGACAGCGCAGTTTCCGAACTCGGTTTTTATTCAAACCACGAAAAGGAAAAGTGCCGTTTCGTTGTTTGGAACCGATTTTCAGTTCATTAAGATAAAACCTGAAAAACGGACAGGCATTATTTATAATGGTTATGGGAACCACAAATTTCCGCTTACAGACATTGAAAAAACCATTGTCGACTGTTTTGATTTGCCACAATACAGCGGCGGTTATGCAGAATTGATTCGCGCATTTTATCAGGCGAACCTGAACGCAGAAAAATTGATAAATTATTGTATGGCAATCAATAACCTTGCTGCCACAAAGCGTCTGGGTTTTCTGTCGGAACTATTTGAAAAGTGCGAACTTGCCGATTTCATTGCTTTGGCAAAGACAAAAATTAACCGCACTTATAATCTGTTTAACCCGTTTGGCAATGATTCGGGCGAAACAAACAGCGATTGGTATTTACGAATGAATTTGCCGGTAGAAAATATTTTAGGAATAACACAAAATCGAGGTTAAAATGATTAACAAAATTGAAATCAACCGGTTGGCAATCGAGAAGAAAGTGCGCCCAAGCATCATTGACAAGGATTGGGTGTTGGGACATTTCATTGATGCGATTTTTTCCATTCCCGAATGTCGTCAAAATCTGATTTTCAAAGGTGGTACTTGCCTGAAAAAATGCCGTCTGCCGGATTATCGTTTTTCGGAAGACCTTGATTTTACGGCTGTCAATGCTGATTTTTTGCTGAGCATGCCGTTGTTGGAAAAAATAGTTGCGTTGGTGACAAAGCGTACCGAGATGCCATTGCATATTTATTCGCTTGAAGAATTGTATTTTAACAACAAACTTACAGGTTATGCAACGCAAATAAAGTATTGGGGGGCAGAACACGGCAAGAATCAGCAGCCGCCTGAACCTTTGCGTTGGCTCACAAGCATAAAAATTGAAGTGATTTTATATGAAAAAATGCGCTTTGCACCCGAAAAAGCAGCTGTAATTCACAATTATAGCGATAAACTGACGGACAATGCCCAAAATATACCGATTTACAGCATTACCGAAACGCTTGCTGAAAAACTCCGCGCCCTGATACAGCGTTCCTACACCGCACCGCGCGATTATTATGATATCTGGTATTTGAGCAATAACATTGCAAACATTGATTGGAAAGAAGTTGTAGAGGCATTTTACGAAAAATCAGCATATAAAAACTTGCATTTTGAAAGCATTGGGCAATTTATCAATCCGCAAAACGACAAAATTCTGCGAACCGCTTGGCGCAATAGTTTATCACACCAAGTAGAGCAAAAGAAGTTACCTGAATACGAGACGGTAAGAAGTGATTTACTGGAACTTTTCAAGAAGATTTTATGAGAAAATTACACACATATCTCCTTTTGCTTTTCTTCGCCCCCTTGTCCGCACACGGGGAGCTTACGTATTATTTCCGGCATTTCGGCGTGGAAGACGGATTGCCCCAGAATACGGTTTCCTGTATCTTTCAGGATAAGCAGGGCTTCATGTGGTTCGGCACAAAAGACGGATTGAGCCGCTACGACGGATATACATTCCGGAATTTCAGGCACGACAAGGAAGATAAGAACAGTATCGGCAATAATTTTATCCGGAGCATTTTCGAAGGAGACAACGGAGTGCTTTGGATAGGCACAGACGCCGGCGTGTATATCTATCATCCCGCTACGGAAAGTTTTACCCGCTTCGACTTGCAAACGGCAGACGGAATACGCATCGAGAAAGAAGTGAACGA
>JAISDH010000273.1 GCA_031264975.1 Bacteroidales bacterium | reverse complement strand
GTATTTTGCAAGATTCGTTTCGCCAACTCTTTTTAATATTTGTTTATCAGACAATTCATTCAAATCATTTCTTGCTGTTCTTTCTGCAACTGCATATAGTTTCGTATATGCCGAAGTTGTTATTTCGCCTTTCTCTTTCACATACAACACAGCTTTTATCTGCCTGTCATTCAAACCGAGTTGTTGTAGTTGTTCTTCCGAAAATCTGTCTTTGAAAAGCGTTACCAAAAATCCGCCATCACGCTCTGTGAGTTCAGGTTCCGGCAGTCCTGCTTCTTTGCAGGTATCTATTATTCGGAGTGTACCACGCCCCCAAGTGTCAATCAATCCGCCTTTGAAACAGACATCGGCAATAAGTGGGTTGCGCGGTCTTGACGAATGAGAGATTTTTAACGATTCCAAACTTATGCCTTCGGGCAACATTCCTTCGTTCCAAATATTGATTTTATCATCATAAACGCGGATTTGAATAAAACTGCCCATATAATTGCGATGTACCATCGCATTGAGTAGCATTTCGCGAAGGGCAGGTACAGGATATTCGCCTTTTTCAATGCGAAAAAAGCCCTCAAATTCGATATTTCGAATGAGAAATTTATGATTTAGCTGTTCTGAAACATTGCGCAACAACATAATGATATTGCCCTCTTCAACCTCTTGGAAACGTAAATCGGCATCGTCTTTGGCGAAACGCCCGATTTTAACCATCGTGTTTGGATAAAATCTGCCGGGGTCTTTTCCAAACAAAACGATTGCTCCGCGTTTAAGTTGTCTGTTTTCGGTAAGACGCAGTTTGTCAAAAATTTCCTCTGTCGATAGTCCTTCAACATCGGGCAAACGCCCTTTTTCTTTCGACATTATTATGTATGCCTTAACCGATTTTTCGTCAATATCGGCGAAAGTGGCTCGCGGCTCAATCACATTGTCCCAAGTTTGCCCTGTTCGTTTGAGTAAAAACTCGTTGAGGGCCGCGCCTGTTAGTTCCTGTTTCACGCTGCCACTGCGGTAATAATACCTGCCACGCAGGGAAATAGGCACGGAATAAGGCGTTACAATGATTTCAATGTAATCTTTGTTGCTTTCGTGTTGCAAATTGACTTCGGCGGTAAGTCCCATCAGAGGGGTGATTGTGTTGGGCAGGTCGTCCATCAGGCGTTTGTAATCTTCTACGCCGACAACTGTGCCGACATCATCTTTGCCAATGTAGATTTTGCCGCCTTGCGCATTTGCAAAACCGCAAATCCATTTCAGATAGTCGTCGTGCCATGAGGATTTGTATTCTATGTTTTGTTGTTCAGGCATAGCTATTTGTTTTAATCCGTATTTTTAAGTTTTTCTAACGCATTTTTATGATATTTGAAACCCTCCATCACAAAACCAATCATCATCTGCAACCGCAAAATAGAACGCTGTTCTCCAAGAATTTTTATCAACAGCACATCTGCTTATTGCTTCATTGCGCAGATATTCAGAAACTCCGATAGCACCGCTCGAACTATGAATAGACTGGAGCCGTTGATTAAGGTCAGAAATATAAACCGCAGCCTCTTTCGTATATAGTTTTGCTAACGAAAAGGATTGAAAATGATGTTGCACTCTCGCTTTTAATAAATCAGACCATGAGTCCAGAGGCTTAACAAAGAATGAAACTGTCGGAGGCGTTGTGTGATTGACTTGGGCGTATAGCCATTGAACATCTTCTATATTGTCATAATAAGGATGTAAGGTTTCCTCTTCAGGTTTCCTTGGAGAGGTTGTTAACTTATATTTATTGCAATCAAAGCAAGAGGGAATTAAATTTATCGGAACAACGGCAAGTCGAGGGAAATCAGACTTTGGCAAATAATGGTCAAGCGTACTAACATGTCCATGTGAACACAAAGGACAAATGCCGTTTTTAGGTGCTAAAATTAACTTGTCGTAAATCGTTCTGCCGGGTGCGTTCGTACCTGCCATCCGATCTGTATATACCGTTTTTAATTCTTTGGCTATAACATTACCATTAACAATTTGTTCTTTACAAATTGTATGAATATCTCCTTTTGTTATTTTGGATTCAAATTCTGTTTCGGCTTGTGAAATCAAATTTACACAAGCAGTTAATCTTGTTTTTAAGTCGACATTTTTTACTTTACTTATACAAGTCAAAAAAGCATCCTTTGCTGTAATATTTGGTTTGGTTATAACTTTCATTGCTTTGTAAAATATGTCATTAATATTGCCTTTGCTTCCATCCCTAATTGCCCATTAAAATGCTCAATGACATCGCCATAAGTTTCCTTCTCTTGAGCAACTTTATCCAAAAGTTTATAAAACCCAGAGTTCATAACCTCCAGACCAAAAACTTCATTCGTTAATATGCCTACATTTTCTCCAAAAGTTTCAATAGGTAATCTCTCCGATTTTGCTTCCGCTCCAGATCTGCTTAATTTCCATACACAACACTTGGGCACTTCTTGTAGTATTACAGGTGAGTGAGTTGCTATGATGGCAACACCATTTGTCGAGATTAATAATTCTGACAATGCTCTTACAAATGCAGATAATAAAGGCGGATGAAGATGTGCTTCCGGTTCATCAATTAGAACAAGACTTTTTTCTTGTAATACCTGAATAAGTCTTGTGGTAGTTAATAGCACTATTTTGTGACCTGAACTTAATCTTTTGAAAATATCTTTTGTTCTATTTTCAAATTCTTCTTTATTTTCAATATCAACCAATGATTTAATCTCCGCCTCTTTGAAATTAGGGTCGGATTCTAACATCTCTATACTTGTTTCCCATCTTGGTTTTTGAAAGGTTCGGCAAAAGTTTAGGCTTTTGTAAAATTCATCTATGAGTGTATCTAAGTTTTTTGTTTCAATGATGATATTTCCAGCGTCTATACGCCCTTGTTTCAAACCCACATATGAATAACGGAGCTCATTATACACCTTTTCTTCTCGTGGTTTTGTATTATCAAATGCACTAAAAGACACATATATTAAATTGGAAACAACGCTCTCATTGTCATCAAGTATAAATTCTCCTTTTCCTTCTACCTCATCTTCTAATAATGTGTCAATCATATTGTTCATCAAATGAGTTTTCCCTACTCCATTTCTTCCGATAAGAATATGAATGTTTGTCGGTGGGAAAGATTCCGGTTTGACTCTGAATCTCAAATCAAAACTGGAGGCTCCTTCTCTCATTGAAGGAGCAACAAAATGAAAATCATATTCAGTTAGCCTAACTCCACCATTTGCTATTCTTCGATATTGATTTTTCACAGTAGATGCACTAATATTTCTGAGGAGAGATGTGTAAGTTACCTTTTCTTCGATTGCTCTTTCGTATAATTCTTCATTTTTAGCAATATCATTTAATGCACTTAAAATATTATCCCTTACTTCTTCTCCTAATTCATTAAGATTTGAATAATATAAATCAGATTGTCCTAATGAAAAGTATTTATCATCCAACCTGTCAAATCTGCCACCTATCTTTAAGTCTTTCGGACCTTCTTCTTGTCCGAAAAAGCCAATCTTCACAGTACCTATTTCGTAATTTTGTGATGATTCATCCACATAGAACATTCCGAATAATGTGTAAAAATTAAAGTCATTCCAACCATCCCAAGTGAGATAGATTACATCTTTATCATTAGGTGAGGGTTTTCCAAATCTATCTGTTATGACTATTTTCATTGTTATTATCTGTTTATATTCCGTTTTGCAATTTCCAACACCTTATCCGATATTTCTTTATCATCTTCTACTACTGATATAACTTGGTCAGCAAGCCAAAGGCTCAAAAGTTCGTCTTTATCTGTTTTCAATAAATCGGCAATGATTACAACTTGTTCTCGCTTGGGGCGCCGTTCGCCTTTTTCGTATTTGCAATAGGTAGCAGTATCAATATCCAAAGCTGCCGCCAATTTCCTTTGTGGTATTTGTCGTTCTTCTCGTAACTGTTTAATTTGTTCTGTAAACATCATATTGTTCCATTTTATTCGTCTTGACAATTAGCGGCAAAACTACAATTTTTCTACGAATTAACAATCAAAAGGACAAAAGAATATTTCTATGAGTACAAAAAATCGTGTTTCAGCGCCAATCAATCCCCAAATCCCCGCTTTGGGGATTTTGGGGATTTAGGGGAAATGGGGGATTTGTTCATTTATGGTTTCCCCTATATCCTACATATCCCCTATTTCCCCACTTGTGGGAAAATGGGGATTTGTTCTATGTTTTTTTGTATTTATCGTGGGCAAAGTGGTTGATTAAGCCGCTTTGTACGAACTTTGCGATATGTTTCTCAGCTGTTTTTGGTGGGATGTTGAGATTCTGAGCGGTGGCAAGGTAGTCACGCCGAGAAAATTCGGGCGGCAATGCGTCTAAAAATTGTTGCTTTTGATTGGGTTGCTTGGGTGTTTCTGTTTCGGCGGGCAGTGCTTCGTAAATTCGGGCGGCGTGCTGGATTAGGATTTTTACCAGTTCCAATGCTGTGTCGAAATCGGTATCGCTGCATATCATCGGGCTTTGAATGTGTTCTGTTTCCATTATTCGCAAGGCGGTTAAAATCATTGCCACGCGAAAGGTAATCAATCCTAAACGGCGAACGGTTGCCAAATAATCAATGCCGCACAAATAAAGATATTGATTTTGAGCCTGCGAAAAATAGGCGTTAAATGCCTGTTGCTGCGTTGCCGTGAGGCAAAAGCGCAACGACTCGGATTGGTGTTGCAGGGTTTTGTAAAAATCATAAAATTGATTGCCTAAATGACGAAAATAATCGTCGAGGGTTTGGCTGTTGTCGCCCACAAAAACATCTTTCCACACAGGTAGAATGTTCATGTAGTAGAAAATAAAACGGCTGAATAAGCCGTTTTCGGCGTTGGGTATGAGCGTTGAAACTTGCTTAGGCGTTCCTGAAAGCAGCGCCGACAGGCGGGGCGTTTCGAGTTCTACAAACTCGCGGTCTTTTCGGCGGTTGTATGATATTATTTCGTGATGAAAGGCTTTGCGGAAGCCGTCTGAATAGTTGCCGTGTTCACTTTTGAATGTCTGTGCCAACGTGTCGCCCTCTGTTTCAAATATTAAACCTATGCCTTTGTTATCGTTGAGGATTTGAAACAAGCCTGTTGCGCTATTGTTGGCGGGAATAATTAACATTCGTAGAGGCGGCTCCTGCGGGCGTTCCATATCGGTTTTATCTTTTGCCATTGAATATTCGGTTAGTTGGCGTTGGTATTCCTGCTGTTCGGCTTTTGACTGTTCGCGCAAGACGCGGTGTATTGGCTCAACCAATTTTCGGCACAATGTTAATCTTCCCTTACCTGCGGAGGCTTGGGCGGTTACGAAAA
>JAISDH010000235.1 GCA_031264975.1 Bacteroidales bacterium | reverse complement strand
GGCTTGAGGCGATTGTTCCCGCAGATGCAAAGGCAGTAATCGTTGCCGAACTGCACGAAGACGAGAGCGACAGTATGACCGATTATTACGGATACAGCACTCAACGGACGGTTATTTTGGGCTTTTCCAATCACACGAAAGACCTTTTTTCGGAGATGCGCAAGTGTGCTTCCAACTTTGAAGAAACGGCTCATTTGGCGGAAGAAAACAGGGATTACGAACACCGGGAAAAGTATTCGATGGGCGCGGGTTATTATCTGGGCGAAAGCAAATATCATGGCTGGACAATCCAAAAGGAGAGGTACGGAAGCCGTGAACAGTTCATTGAACGCTATGCCATTACAGCAGGCGAAGAAGCCAATATTTGCGTGAAGGTTCAGGCGGAAGCGGACAGGACAAAAGAAGCCATTACAGGCGATTTTGTGATAGTGGATTATTCGGAAAAGGCGATAGCCGTATTTGGCGACACAAAGCCGGTTAAAGACAAATTAATGGCGTTGGGCGGACGTTTCAATCCGAAACTGAATCACGATGGCGTGAAACGTGCGGGTTGGATTTTTAGCCGGTCAAAAGAGCAGGAAGTAAGAAATTTATTAACAGTTAAATAGATAAAAAATGAAGACAACAGAATTAGTTAGTCAGGTTATTACGGCTTTGTTTGAACTGGAAGCCAAAGGATGCCACAGCGCATATTTCGAGTATGGAAACGGTCTGTTCAGGATAAGGATTTTCAGAGGCAAAGTCGAGGCAGGTACGGTTGTTTACGAACGGACGGTCAATACGATAGACGAGCCGTCGCAGTTGGAAGAAGCGATTAATTATATTCGGGATTTGAGAAACCATGTAAAAAAAACCGTATTCCAATGTTACAAACAGGAGTATGTAAAAGGCATAAAATCGGGCAAATGGGAAAAGACAGCCTCAAGTTTTGAATTTGGCGATAACGCCATGTCTTCCATGCTGACAGACGGTTCGGGCTGTTACATCGACGACCCCGACAACAACGTGCTGTATTTTGTGGACATGAAGCAATTAAGCGAAACGGAGAAGTAGTATTAATAGGGGGTGGGGACATCCCGCCCCCATAAATATAAGAAAAAATGAAAAAAGTAAATTTAACGGAGAGCATGGAAACAAAAGGTATTGTTTCCATAGAATTAAGTAAAATCGTAACAGGCGATTTTAATCCGCGCAAGTCAGTCAACGAAAACGAATTGACGGAACTGACGGAGAGTATCAAACAGGTCGGCATATTGCAACCGGTATTAGTGCGTCCGAAAGGCAGGAAGTTTGAAATCGTGTGCGGGGAGCGCAGGTTCAGGGCATCCGTTTTGGCGGACACGAAGACCATCCCCGCCATTGTCCGTAAAATGTCGGACGACGAAGCATTGGAGGCGGCAATTACGGAAAATTTGTGCCGTGTTGATGTGTCCCCGATTGAGGAAGCGGCTGCCTACAAACGCCTTGCGGACACAGGGCGTTACAGTGTGGAAAACCTTGCCGTCCGTTTTGGAAAAAGTGAAACATACATCCGTAACCGGATGCGCCTGAACGAATTGACGGACGGGATTTTAGACCTCGTAAACGGCGACGGTATTTCGATGACCGTTGCGTTGGAACTCTGCAAGTACAGCGCGGATGTGCAGTCGGACGTTTACGAAAAGCATCTGTCCGGCAAGCCGACAGGTTATTACGGCGACTGGCGCAACCTGACGTCAAGGGATTTTGTCAGCCGTCTTGAAAACGACTATTGCAACGATTTGAGCCGTTACCGTTTCGATAAATCGGAGTGCGCCAAATGTCCGTTCAACACAAACGGTTACAACCTTTTTCCCGACGGCGAAGGCAGGTGCAGCAACCTGTTTTGCCTGCATGAAAGAAACAGGCAGTATCTGGTCGAAGCCTGTAAATCGGCGATTGAAAAATGCCCCGGAACGGAAATCGGCCAACCACCATACGGAACGGCGGAAAACGAGAATGTTTTCGTGAAACTGTCGGAACAGGGTTATGCAGTGAGCAAAACTCACATTAACCGCTATCCCCAAAAGCCCGAAGAACCCAAAGCGGAAGACTTTGAGAACCGAGCGGATTATGAGGAAGCCCAAAGCGAATATTATTCCCGATATGCCGAATATACGGAAGCAGGCGACGAGGTGGAACAGTTGTTTTTGGACGGAAAAGCCCAACCTGTCGTTACGGTGAGCGCCAACGAAGTGATAACCGGATATGTCCTGTTGCCGGAGGAAGAAACGCAAGCCCCCGCCGGTGAAACGGACGTCGTCCGGAAAGTCGAAAAGCAGGACACGCGCAACAGGGAAATAGCAGTTGAAAACATTGTCGATGACACACGCAAAGACATCCGCGAAACGGAACTTTCGCAAAGCGACTTTACTGAATTTGAGGACAAACTCCTGTACTTTGCGATGCTGGAAGACCTGAAAAGGGAACATTTTGCGCTCTTTACGGAAGACTCCGACAAATGGCATTTGAGCGATGAGGAAAAAATCACGATTATCAATAATCTGACGGAAGAACAGAAGACGGTTATTCGGCGCGATTTTCTGATTAAACACCTGTCTGACGCTTTCGGGTTATCGAAAAAATCCTACCTGATGCTGGAGTTTGCGAGGCTGCATTTTCCCGAAAAATTGGCGGAAACGGAAAACCGGTACAACGAGGTCTATACCAAACGCCACGAACGGATTACTGAAAGGCTGACCGCTCTGAAAGGCGGGGTTCAGGAAGTAGCATGAAATCAACAGCGAAATCAACAGTGAACAGCGGGCGGGAGAAATTCCGTCCGCTACTTTTTTCATGAGCATCAAGCGGGTAAAAAAGTAGCAAAAAACCGAAATAAAAAAACACGAAAGAGTGTATTTGTTTTATTTATGCTTAACTTTGCCAAATATAAATTGTCACATATAGAATTAAAGCAGGGCACCTCTAAAAATCTCTAGTATTTTTTCTCCTATTCTTTTCAAGACATTTTTATGCCGCAAAATATCATTCTCCTTCCTCTGGAAAGCGGATTTGTAAGATTTTTTAAGTTTTTTGAAAAATTATATTACTAATATACAGGTATGTAGATGTGTTTTTAAAGAAAAATATTGGGAAAATGTCAATAGTATTATTTTTTGCATTATCTTTGTTCCGATTTTTACTATGAGTTTTAACGGGACTTCGACTCTGTGCAAAAATCAAAATAAACAAATGAGTTTTTAGAAGTCCCCAACAAAAACAAATGATCGAAGATTTCTTAAATAAAAATCGCATAATTGATAAGAATAACGCAGCAGATGTACAAAAATATCTTTTTGCGTTAGACGATAAATGGCCTACTTATCGTCATGATCTGTATGCACAAATAATTCTACATATCGGGGAAACTTATCACCAACTTGGAGATACGTTTAAAGCTATTGCTTTCTTAGAAGAATATATCGAAAAATACACAGAACTGTATCAATATGATTATTCATTAAAATCTATTATGTATCATCATTTAGGCGTTTATAATAGCAAAGTAAAACAAAAAGATAAAACTTTGGAGGCATTTAAAAAACATGTTTTTTATTCGCTGATTGATAACAAGAGATATGACAATTATGAGTTTTATAGTTTTCGTACTTGCTCCGAATATTCGTTGAATGATCTTTCAAAAAATACTCTGACTGTTGCAAACCCAATGAAATTTAATGATCCTATGGATTGCTTGATTTATCCCTGGATAGAAAATAAACGAAAGGAGATTCTTGATACTGAAGATTTATTTACAGCCGATTTATTAATGAAAGCTTATTCCTATATTAAGATTCGTTGTTTTGTTCGCAATCGTCCACTTCCTACCCAAGAAATAGAATCGCCATTTCCATATACTGATGTTCCTGAGCAATATAATCTTTTAATGTGGGGACATTATACAAACTGTCATAAGGGATTTTGCGTGAAATACCAATTCCCCTCGGATATTGTTTATGAAGACACTTCATTAAGCAACCTCACCCGTTTAGGAAATGTTCAATACGTAGATAAGGTATCCATAGATAGTTCTTTAACATTAAGTGATGCTTTTTTTAAAAAAAGTAATGTTTGGAATTATGAAAATGAGGTTAGGCTATTGCATTATGATTCTTCTGTTGAAGATGACTTTAAAGAAATTAAATTGCCTGATGGCTGTGTGAAAGAAATATATTTTGGACTAAAATGCTTAGATGAAGATAAACAAAAAATACGTAAAGCATTAACTACTCAAAAAGTCGATTTTTACCAAATAGAAAGTCCAGCTAATGATTTCTATAAATTATCAGCAAAAAGAGTTTAGCAAATAAGTACTCGAAAAATACTGGCACTTTATTATTACGTTTCATTATAAGTCCCCGAAAACGTTCCATTCGTCATTGTCAGATGTACTCGCTTTCGTCCTATCATAAAAAGCATTTGTAATCGGTATGTTAGAATTCACTTGAAGTAGATATTGAGGTATTGTCAGGTAATCAGATAACGATACTTTCAAGGTTTCTTCATTTGCATCATACAAACTGTACTTATTCAGGAAAGGAACAGTAATATCTTTAGTTGAAATTACTACCCTTTCTATTCTTTGTTTCTTTATTTTTGACCCCGAAAAGTCTTCGATTTCTTCTTCTTTAACTTTGATGTCAACAGACCTCTTGTTGTTAGTGCAATCCGGAATGTAGAATAAATTGTCAACATAAGGAATTAGTGCATTTTGAATAAATTTGAATGAACTTACAAAGACTGGATTTATTTGTAGGGGAAAAATCAAATCAAGATGATAGTTTTTAAAGTTCTGCACTCTAAACTCACCATAGGAATTAAAATAAATCTCGAACAAAATACCATTTAATACGTGATTTTCACCATTTATTGAAAATTTCAATATTTTGTTTGCTAAATCCTCGACATATTTTTGTACCTCAAAAGCATGTCCACTTGATTGTAAAATGTTTCGACCTAATATAAATTGTTGATTTTTATCAATGTCTTGTACATTCATTCGGAGAAACCTATGAATAGCTGGGTTTTGTTTGTTCCAATCGCATGATTTTAAATCCCTTATTATAAAGCTAATATCTGAACCGTCAATAATGTATTGGTTATCCTTAACTACACTTTCGTCATAAGGCAATGATAAAGAATATGCCAATTGCCCTCGATTGAAAAAGAAATCACCAATTAATGATGTGTGTTCCCAACTGGTTTGAGTTCCACCGGAGAGATTATACACAGTCGTCCTAACCCGTTTAAAAAATTCTTCAATGGATAAAAACTTTTCATCTATATGTTTTAATATAGCACCGGTATATATACTATGATTATCAATTCCTGCATCCTTTGATTTTTCACCCGGAGATGTTGAAAATGCAATCAAAGTTCCTCTGGGTGCAAATATTGGAGCTAATTCGTTTGAAGAAAAACCTCTACTGCCTACATTAAAGGGGTTGTCCCGACAAGCATCCAATATGATTATATTTACCTGATTATTGGCTTCTTTCAGGATGTTTATTACATCATTCAATGGAATAGAATGATATTTCCAGTTGAGCTTGTCCAGAACATCAAAAGGGCAGTCAATAGCGGCTAAGTAATTTTCAGAATCAATTTGGAAGGCATGACCAGCAAAAAAGAAGATTCCTACATCGTAAGCTGTTAACGCATTTGAAAATTCGGTCAAGGTTGATGCGGCATCAGAAATATTACAATCATTTTTCAATATCACATCATATCCTAAAAGAACAAATTTTTCGGCAACAGATTTTGCATCATTTACAGCATTAATAAGATTCTGACTATTACGATAATTATTATTTCCTATAATTAATGCAAGTGTTTTCATACTAATATTGCAACTATACCAAACCAAGTTTTTCAAATAACACTCTATTTGTATCTTTGGAGTTCTTCAAAACTTTATCAAAACTCATAATTTCAATATACATATTGTAATTATCATTGAAAAAGAAATAACCATCTCCATCCGGCAAGAGTTTAAATCCGGCATCAGTTGCATAAGATTTCAGCTTTTTGGTCAGGTCACATACAATATAAGCATATATCGGCGTATTATTTCTTAAATCAAATTCTCTATCATATTTATCCTTTGTTTCACTGTTTATGATTTCTCTTGCATATTTATTGATTTGTAATATAGGGTTTTCGTCATCTGTATAATCATCTCTCATCGGTCGCTTAAATTCGACTAATACAATAGAATCATACGGTTTTTCATTGTTTGCAAAAACAAAGGGCTTATTAAAGATTATAATATCAGGTCTGTCTTGCGATTCGGAATCTATTGGTTCAATCTTTTTGAATTTTTTATCCGAAGCCAGATATTTATGGTATGACAATTTCTCATCCAGCATCCACAAATTATGGTCTTCAAAACCAATTTCGTCAGATAAAGTTTGCAATGGAAAAACCAAACTGTGTATTGCTTTCTCAGTCGCTTTTTTCTTTAGCAATTTATCGAAAAGGTCTATGACTAA
The DNA here is from genome assembly GCA_031264975.1 of Bacteroidales bacterium. Lineage (GTDB taxonomy): Bacteria > Bacteroidota > Bacteroidia > Bacteroidales > WCHB1-69 > JAIROC01. The sequence goes on along the minus strand of JAISDH010000235.1, from coordinate 2,337 downwards.
TTTTCTGTGTATTACATATTCGGAAAGTTTGGAGTTGCCAACTTCTATTATTTTTGTGTAAAGTTCTTTATGCTTTTCATTGAAATCATCCATGTCTTCTTCGCTTTCAATAAATTTTAGAACTCTATTTGCCTCTTTCTTGACTTCTAACTCTAATTCCTGTTGGATTTTAAATACCTCAATTTCCATTTTTTCTTCTGTCAGAGTTGAAGGTATCTTTTTTAATTTGTCTGATTTATATTTAATAAGTTGCCTGTATCTTGGATGTTCTCCGACAAATTTTTTGACTTTTTTCAATCTTATTTCTGATAAACTGTTAATCTGTTCTTGATATTCCGTTTGCAAAAAATCTGTTATGGCTTTTCTTAATTCTTCTTGTGTTGTTTTATTCGGAAAATCAATATCTCCCTTGCTGAAATTTATAGCCGTGCGTTCTTCATTTACATTTTCATCAAGAAAACTTCCCTCCACATATATGGCGATTGAATATTTTTCATTAGTGTCATTTGTGAGAAAATCATCAAATTCCGGTATGTCTATAGAAATTTTATCATTCTCAACTTCACGATTATTCGCGCAATAATGAATTTTATTATCAACCTTTTTATCATTAAAGATTTTGACAATGTTGAGTTTAAACTGATTATTGCGAATAGAAATATCCTTGTTTTCTACTTGCGCCTTTGTGAAAACATTAAATAAATCATTCACAACAAGAGACTCTTCGCTCATATCATTGATAACTATTCGCGGACAATCTTTATTCAAGAAGTAAATGAAAGTATGTTCAATAATCTTTAGTGCAATATCTTCTGTTTTAGCATTACACCATTTTCTATAATCTTCTTTTAGATTTATGAGTTTAACTGTTGTGCTATGTTTTTGATTACTTTCTAATGTTTTTTTTTCAAGTTTTTCAATTCCATTTTTTGTCGGTTCAAAGTTGAATTTTCTCTCAAACCACTTATCTTTTTCTTTGTAACAACTTTCTATTTTCACTTTTGCAAATGCTCTTAGCCATGTAAAACGACCTATTCCCTTACCACCTTTTTTATATGTTGAATGAGCATAATTAAATGATTCGTAATTCTTTTCATTGAAACCAATTCCATTGTCTGTTATGTAAAAATCAATAATGTCTGGCAACTTCTCATTTCCTTCAAAGTCCAATTTTTTCTGAGTTGAACGAACAATATCAATATTAATGATGCCTGTATCTGTTGAACTGTATTCTTTGACAGCCTGAATAGAATTAACAATGGCTTCAAAAAGTGGTAGCAACGTATTATTGTATGCTAATTTTTTCTCATTGATTTTGCCTATGACATCAGTTTCCATAAATGAATTTATTTCTTATCATAATTTATTTCTCTTGGCAAATTTCTCCGTGCCTGCCAATGTTATCCAATTGGAAGCATCTGATTTATAGTCTGAAAAAGATTTTATTTTCATGCCGTTTACTTTAATTTGAAGCGCAAAGATACACCATTATTTTGATTTTATGTAAACGTGGCTGTAATAGAATGAAAAACGGACGGCTTTTATGCCGTCCGTTTCCTCTTTAGAATTTCATTTTCACACTCGTATTATACTGCGCTTTTTCTTCTTTGGGTATTCGTTCCGCTGCTAATTTCGGGAAACGCTCCACTGCAAATTTCAACATCTTTTCATCCGCATTCGGGCTTTGTAGAGCCGTCCGGCACAGTTCTTCGGTCAGCAGTTTGTCGGGAACAAGTTGCAGGCAGTACGCATCGGCTTTGACGGCTTCCCGCGCCGTTTGCGCGTCTCGTATGTCCGCGAAACTGTATAGTACAAACGCCGGAGTGTTGCCAAAAAACCGCTGTATTCCTTCCTTTTGCACGTCGGGAAAAGGAATATGAGACAAAATAGTGCAGTCCACCTTCCCCGAGTTCAGGGCGGCTCGGCATATTTCCTTATTGATAACGGTTTCCGGTACATATTCCAGGTTGTATCCGCAGGCAAGAACGGCAACCGTCGAAACGGCTGCCGTCCTGCGATGTTCGGGCAAGGATGAATAATAGTTTTCATCCCCAATACTCTTTTTAACATCCCACTTTTCCCGGTCAGTGAGCGTATTCATTCTTCGTTTTCCTCTACGCTTTCCCCACCGAAACTGACCGTATATTCCACCCGTTTACCGAAGGAGTTTTCAAATACAAAGTCCAACTGCTGCTGGTCATCGCACCGGGATTGATAGGTCAGCACAAAGTTATCGCTGCCGATTTCCTGAAAACGGTTTACCGGAACGGCTTTACCCCTGTAAGTCAATATCCCCTCGCCTTCGCTTTGAAAATAGCGGAATTTGTATGTTGTTTC
>JAISDH010000197.1 GCA_031264975.1 Bacteroidales bacterium | reverse complement strand
TATCTGACTGCAACTGTTCCCGTTTCGCAACTGGAATCTTTGGCGGCAAGTCAGAAAATCATTGCCTCGAATGTAAAATTCCGCGGACTGAAAGTGATTAATTCGATGACACGTTTTTTGTCCGACATGTTGGAACAGAAAAAACTCACCAACCGGATTTTGCTTGCCGACAATTCAAAAGTAGAAAACGCTTCTCTATCTGTTCCTGTTGTAATCAGCGAATATAATTTCGATAAATCCGATAACAAAAACCTTGATGTTGCAGTAAATAATGTTGAATTGAGCACACAGATTCAATCTTCCATTAAAAATACCGTCAATTCCGGCATCGAAAATATCCGGTGGCAGCATGAAAAGGAGATAAACAGGGAAATAAAAAGTGAGTTTAGCAAATATCTTTCCACCTCAAATTCTTCGCAACGGGTAAAGGATATGGCGAACAGACTGTTTATGAACAGTAATTTTCAAACAATTAAAAACGATAGTTATGAGTTATAGCCGTTCATACAGAGAAAGAATATCCGTTCATTATTCAGGTACTGTAAGTTATAGCTATCCTGCCTCGGAACACGGAGGCTCGGGAACGGCTCATTACAGTGGAACGACATACGAAGATGTAAATATAAATCTTCATGTTGATACAAACCCTTTTGATAGAAGTGTCGCAAATTGCAACACTAATGTAAATCTGCTCACGGGCGCAGTCGTTGCCACTGAAGCAGCACAGATTGCCTCTATTGACAGCAATGCAAAAAAAGTGGGACAAACCATAGTCGACGGCTTTTTCAAAACAATCCGTTCTGAAATCAGCCAGCAAATAATGGAACTGTCGACCCAGCTTGACGCTACATTGATGCACCTGCACGAACTGGCAAAACGTTGCGTGGACAAACAGCGACAAATGGAAACAGACTATAACCGTATATCAAGCCGTTATATAAAGACATTTGACGACCTGAACAACGAGTTGGAAAACCGCATCTTCGAGTTGGACAAGCCTGCATTTGTTTTCAAACGCGAGAGCGACAAAAATTCAGTCCGTACTTTGGGCGGCGATTTAGTCAGCGTCGTTTCCGTTTTCGGGCGCGAAGGTGGTGAGTTGCAGGTAAAAATCAGCGCTTCCATTGCCAAAAAACGAGCATTGGACACCATCGGCAAAGCAAATACATTCCTGCTGAAGCAGAAAAAAATGAACAGCATAATTCATCAGAGTATGTTGAACGAAAACCGTGCTGCTACACAGTATTCGCCTGTTTGCTATATGGAAACAGGCAACGAGCAAAGTCAAATAGAAAAACAGGTTTATCAGTCCGATTTTCTACCGAAAATTCAAGTAAACGAATTGATTGACGGCTTCAAATTGCAAAAATGGGACAACATTTCAAAAACAGGCAGGGAGAATATTCAACGCTATTTCAACGCAGAAATAAGCAGCCGATACGTCTCCGCAGATTCGCACGAAAACCGTGTGAAGGAAAATATTCTTAAAATGTTAAATTCCAATTTAATTAAAAGTATATAATTTAAAAGTATATAAGATGAAAGAATTAAAAGAACTCCGTTTCAACGAAACAGACATACATTTACAGGATAATCTTGTACGAGGTTCAATTTTGCCGGAAAAAGTAGCGGAGCTAAACCGCAATATTATTTTCAAAGGCAACAATGTGATAGAAGGACCTGTTTACGGACATCGTCTGGAAATTCAGCAGGGCGATTTGGAAATTCAGGGCGCAGTTTTCTCACAGTTCGAACTCTATGTGAACAGTGAGGCAAAAGGAAATATTGCCTTCAAAAAAAGTGTCGGCTCGTCAAATTCCATCGTGTCGCGGGCTGCAAACTGCGATCTCGTTTTCTATTCCGATATAAACGCAAAAATCATAACGCTTTATAACGCATTTGTCGCCGGCAGTATTTATGCCGATGAAATCATTCTGGAAAACTGCGTTGTGATAGGTGGCGTTTTCGCAACTCAGCAGATTGATCTAAAGAATTGCATTGTCGGCACTTTCAATACACCTTCCATAAGAATTGAAGGAACTGTAAACCTGTTGCTGCCAAGTGCGTTTTCCATTGAAAAGATTCTCGCCGCTGCCGGCACAAAATTCTACAATTTGAGCTTGGCGGATTTAGGCTCGTTGTATAAGGGCTTGCCTCAATCTCAAAATTCCGGCAAAATAGAAATGAATATCGCAACCGACGAGGTTAAAACTAAGCTCGCCAACGAAGAAGTCCAGAAAACGTTGCGCAGTTATACTGTTATTGGTAAAGTGCTGGCAGCCGACCTGCTGGATACCGATAAATTCCAGAATCATTTTTTGCTTACCGCAGCAAGTTTGGGATCGCAATTGCTGAAAACTTACGATATGGGCGTAGATAAAGACGGTAAACCCGTCGCATTGACGTTTAAACGTATCCGCGATTTCTTCTATGATGTTCTCAATGGCAAAATTGAAATCCAAACTATTGACGGCAAATTTGATATTTCTCAAATTACAGGCAAATTATAATTTATGGAAATAAAAAAAGTCCTTATTGCGGAAAAATGCATTCCAAAATGTTGGAGAAAAAATATATATACATAAATACAACAACGTACAATTAGGAAATGAGTACATTAGAAGAATTAAAAAGTTCAATCCTCGCCGACGGCGTGATTGACGAAGCAGAAGTAAAACAGGTTCGCGAGGCGCTGTATGCCGATGGTAAAATCGACAGGGAAGAAGCAGATTTTCTTTTTGAGCTGAATGACGCCGTATCGGGCAAAGCCAATCACAGCAGTTGGGAAACGCTTTTCGTAGAAGCAATTTCCGCCTATCTTCTGGAAGATGGGGTAATTGACGACGAAGAAACCCAATGGCTGCTTGCTAAAATTCAGGGAGATGGACAGCTGGACAAAACAGAAAAAGCGCTCTTAGCCAACTTGAAAAGCAAAGCAAAAAGTTTTCCCTCAGCCTTAGACCTTAATTAATCACTAATCTCTAATCATTAAAAAAGGCTTCTATGGCTATAAATTTGGAAAAAGGCGGGCGGGCGAATTTGACCCTCCCAAAATTTGTGATCGGGCTTGGCTGGGACGCCAACTCGTCAAACACAGGCGTAGATTTCGATCTTGACGCTTCGGTATTTATTCTCGGCGAGAACAAAAAATGCCTGTCCGACGAATATTTTGTATTTTACAACAACCTGAAATCGCCCGACGGAGCGGTGGAACATACCGGCGACAACCAGACCGGCGCAGGCGATGGCGATGATGAAAGTATCAAGGTTGATTTATCGAAAATTAATCCCAATGCTGCGGAAATCATTGTCGTAGTAACCATTCACAAAGCGGAAGAACGCCGTCAGAACTTCGGACAGGTGCGTAATTCGTTTGTACGGATTTACAATCCCGACAACAGCGAGGAACTTCTAAAATACGAACTGGAAGA
>JAISDH010000186.1 GCA_031264975.1 Bacteroidales bacterium | reverse complement strand
CGTATTGTCAATGGCGACGGTTGGATTATCCGCGGCATGGCGGCAGGTTCCGGACGGCTCGACCTTTGCGTGCTCTATAATAGAGAAAAATATCCTATAGAACTTAAAATATGGCGCGGAAAAAAGTCGCGCGAAAAAGGCATCGAGCAAACTTTGCGCTACATGGACATATACGGTTCAACCGAAGGCTGGCTTGCTATTTTCGACCGGAATCCAAAAACGCTATGGGAAAAGAAAATCTACATGGAAAAACACAAGGTAGACGGAAAAACAGTTACAATCGTAGGACTATAAGTGGGACAAGGTGCAAGGCAGGCAAGCAATGAAATTGTCTGAATCAGGATTCTCAGGATTAGAGGATGAGCAGGATTAAAAATCATGGTAATCATTTATACTGCGCGCAGTCTGATTTTGAGCATTGCCCGTTAGGGTATTCATCTCTTTTCTATTGATATGCTTCCCCTTACGGGGAAGAGGAAACAGGTGGTACACGTTTTTCTAGTGATATGGTTTCCCTGACGGGAAATGAATAAAAATAGGCCGTGTATAGTATAAATCATAGTTCAGACAATTTTCCCTCGTGGCTTGCCTGCGTGCTGCTTGTTGCCTTGTTGCTTAATTTATCCCCAACAGAAGGTTATAGCGAATTAATGTTTCAAGTAGATTCAGTCTTGCGTGTATAAAATCGTCAACGCCGGCTTGTTTCAGCGCTTCTATGATTTCAACAGGATTTCCGGCAACAATACAGCGTATATGCTTTGCCTGTCGTTTTAATTCCTTTGCGATAGTAGGGGCTATGGTGGTATATTCTTCATCCGAACTGCAGATAGCGACAATGTTTGCCTGATATGAAATAGCAGTTGCGACGCCTTCCTGTTCAGAATCAAAGGGCTGCCCGTCTATAATTTCATATCCGGCACATCCAAAGAAATTGGTAATAAATCCGGCTCTTGCTTGACGCATTGCTACATTACCTGTCTTCAATAGAAATACTACCGGTCGCTTTCCTGTTGTCTTTGCCCATTTTTCGGTATCTAAACGCAACTTTTCAAAAGGCGCCGCGCCCCTGTAAGGCTGTAAACCTTCGTATTTCTTTCCGGACAAATCAATATTGACTTTGTCCAACATCATTTCCGTCGTATTCGGATATTGATTCGTCCCTACAAATACTGTTTTGCGCGTTGCAATATCCATATCCCTTTTTAGACAAGATTCCTTGATTGCTTCTTTAACCTTTCCTTCCAAAGCAGCAGAAATAATTCCGCCTTGTTTTTCCATATCAATAAAGAGCGTCCAAGCCTGTTCTGCAATGGAATCTGTGAGGTTTTCAATATAATAAGAACCGGCAGCAGGGTCAATAATCTTTTCAAAAAAGGCTTCTTCCTTTAACAGTATTTGCGTATTACGTGCAATTCGACGCGAAAAATCATCCGATTCTTTGTATGTCGTATCAAAATTTTCCAATTCTATTTCGTCGGCTCCGCCAATAGCGGCAGACATTCCTTCGGTGGTAATGCGCAACATGTTCACATAAGGGTCGTAAATCGTTTTATTCCATAACGACGACTTGGAAAATATATTCATTTTCATCTTGTCCTTATTTTGTGGATTGTATTGTGTTGCGATGGTTGCCCATAACAGTCGAACGGCTCTTAGCTTGGCAATTTCCATGAAATAGTTAGAACTTATTGCCAATTCAAAACCTGTTTTTGGAAGGAGTTCGTCTATTTTAATTCCATTATCCGTTGCGAAGGATAAATATTCATTGGCAGCCGCTAAAACATAACCCAACTCTTGATGTATGCTTGCACCGCAATTATGCAATAACCACCCATTGACGGTTATATACTGAAAATTCGGACAAACATTGCCGATAATTCTGTGCAATTGCAGGATTTCTTCAAGGTCTTCTTTTTGTGTTTTTCGGAATTTATTATGCAACAGCAAATCACTGACAGGGTCAAATGCAAACGCCCCATGTATCGCTTTCCCGTCAAACGAAGAAGCGCCTAAAAACGCAACAAACCACTTTGCCAATTCCACATACGACGCAGCATGATAGAAACGAACGGAAACTTTCAACAAGTCAATATCCTTTAATAACAGGGATAAGGTTTTCATATCCGATATTTCAGAGACGTCAAAACCAATTGCGTTTGCTCCTTTTCTCAAACTGTCCAACGCTATTTCGTTTGCTTTTTGCGGATTTTTCTCTGTAATATTTTGTACAATATTCCAATTATTATCCCTTGTCTTACCCCCCCTTACAAAGGGATATTCTCCAACTGCCGACGATGTAAGATAGGCTAAATCGTCAATATCTTCCATTCGATAATAGGGCTTTACAACAAAATTCTCATCTGTTTTCCATTTCAGTTTCCTGTCATAGTCTGCTCCTTTTAAATCTATATTTATTGCCGCCTCCCACTGTGCAGTATTTACCGGAGGAAACTCTGAAAATAACTTTTCATCTTTATTATTCATAACAATGATTATAAGTAATGAAATACAATTTTAATAACTACTTAACGTAAAAATTTCAATAACTGCAAAGGTAGGAAAAAAACAGGTACATTTACCCGCCTCATGGAAATATTATTCATCAGTCATGAAAAAAGACGGTTTGCTTCGAGAAAAAAGATTATTTTTGTAAAACTAAAAATCATAGACAAATGAAAAATATTCCGTTAGCAGAACAAATGCGTCCAACAACACTGGATCAATATTATGGACAGGAACATTTGGTAGGAAAAGACTCCATATTAAGAGAAGCTTTAGAAAAAGGACAAATACCCTCCATGATATTTTGGGGACCGCCCGGCGTGGGAAAAACAACCTTATCCTATCTGATTGCAAACTATTTGAAATGGAATTTCTATAAAATTAGCGCCGTCAATTCCGGCGTGAGAGACATACGGGACGCCATAGAAAGCGCCCGCAAAAGCGAAGAACCATCCATTTTGTTTATTGACGAAATTCATCGTTTCAGCAAGTCTCAGCAGGATTCATTGTTAGGCGCTGTTGAAGAAGGCATATTGACTTTGATAGGAGCTACAACTGAAAATCCATCTTTTGAAGTCATTTCACCTTTGCTTTCACGGTGTCAAGTATATGTTCTCAAGACATTAAACCGTTCTCAATTGGAAGCCATTCTGGACAATGCCAAAATAATCATGGAAAACCAATTACAACAGACTATCTCCGTTCAAGAATCGGAAGCTCTGTTGAGAATATCGGGAGGAGACGCCCGTAAATTGCTAAACGCTTTTGAATTAACCGTTACGTCTCTTGCTCGCAAGTCCCAACATATTACCATTACCAACAAGGACGTAGAAACAGTGATTCAGCAAAACCTGGTAATGTACGATAAAAAAGGAGAAAATCACTATGATATTATTTCCGCATTTATCAAATCCATTCGTGGAAGCGACCCCAATGCGGCTGTGTATTGGCTGGCTCGCATGGTAGCGGGAGGCGAAGACCCTTTGTTTATCGCAAGACGTATGCTTATTTTGGCTTCGGAAGACATAGGAAATGCCAATCCTAATGCCTTATTATTAGCCAATACCTGTTTTCAAAGTGTAAACGTTATCGGAATGCCGGAAGGAAAACTTATTTTATCGCAGACGGCAATCTATCTGGCTTGTTCTCCCAAAAGTAACGCATCCTATATCGCTATCAACAACGCCTTATCTACCGTAGAGAAAACAAAAGACCTCCCCGTTCCCCTTCATCTTAGAAATGCGCCAACAAAACTAATGTCGGAACTCTCTTATGGTAAAGATTATAAATATGCGCACAATTATAATCACAATTTTGTCAATCAAGAGTTTTTCCCCGACGATTTAACCGGAACCACCTTCTATAACCCCGGAAATAATAGCCGAGAAAATGAATTACGCTCCCGACTTAAACAGCTCTGGAAAGATAAATATAACTACTGATAAAGGA
>JAISDH010000174.1 GCA_031264975.1 Bacteroidales bacterium | reverse complement strand
TTTAATATTTTAAATTTATGAAAAAGACATTAGTTCTACTCGCAGTAAGTTTACTAACAATGAATGGTTGTTCCAAATATGACGACAGCGCCCTGTGGAACGAAGTGAACGACCTCAAAGCCCGCCTGACGAAATTGGAAGAACAGGTAAATGCTCGCATCACAAACTTGCAGGAACTGGTAGAGGCAAGAACCAAGAAATACGTTACCGATGTGTTGCCAGTTCCCAATTCCGAGAAGCCGGACTACTATCTCATCACCTTTTCCGACAACACATCCATAACTATAAATAATGGCGTCGATGGAGAGGATGGCGTCTCCCCGCAAATCAGTGTAGAGGAAGAAGACGGCATATTTTACTGGAAAATCAATGACCAATGGCTTGAGGATGGTGCTGGAAACAAAGTCCGCGTTACCGGCAATGACGGCGCTTCGGGCGCCGATGGCACCACTCCGAAGATTCGCATCAACAGTTCCGGATATTGGGAAATATGTTCTACCGGCGACTGTCCCGACGATGCTGCTGATAACACCGGTGGTTGGGAGAGTACAGACGTAAAAGCCACCGGCACACCGGGCAATCCGGGCGAGCCAGGTACACCAGGAATGCCCGGCGACAACGGCGTTACTCCGAAGATTCGCATCAACAGTACCGGATATTGGGAAATATGTTCTACCGGCAACTGTTCCAACAATGCTGCTGATAACACCGGCGGTTGGGAGAGTACAAGCGTAAAAGCCACCGGCAACAACGGCGTTACCCCGAAACTGCGCATCAACGCCACCAACAACTATTGGCAGGTGTGCATCACCGGCACATGCGTAAACGACTCGGAATGGGAAAATGTACTGGGCAGCGATGGCCAGCCGGTGAAGGCTACCGGCGACCCCGGCACGCCGGGCACGGGGAGCGATGGTATTTTTTCAGGTATAGATACTACCCATGATGGCTACGTAATCTTTACATTAGTGGGGGGCGGTAGTATATCCCTGCCAAAATATACCATGGACATTACTTTTACACAGCCTGCCCACATGACAGCCGGATCATCCATTATTATCCCTTACACACTCAGTGGCGGCGCCACTGTGGTAAGGGTATTCGACCCTCCTAAGGATTGGACAGTAGAGGCTAAAAAAGATGGTCCTACAAATGGTTTCTTTATTGTTAAAGCCCCTGCCACTTTTAACGATGAAAACAATGCTGGAGAAGCCACCATTTTTATTTCTGACGGACATGAACGTACGGCAATACGTACACTCACGCTATATACAATAGACGGTATTACCGAGCCAACCTATGCCTATTCCGGCCAAATTTGGGTAGTAGGCATTGGCGCCACTAAACAGTATTGGTCTGATATTGTCAATATTCCTGCTTGTAGTGCATCCACCTATATTGGAAATAAAACAGATACGCCTGAATGTCTTAAGAATGCAAATGATTACCCAGCCTATTATTACAATGCGTCATACGTAAAAGCAAATAGCCATGCATTATGTTCTGACGGATGGCGTGTTCCAACACGTGAAGATTTTATTCAATTAGATAAGAATCTTGGCGGTAATGGAACGGGTTCTTACAATAAAGGCCAGGAAACTACAGACTTGTTAAACGCATATAAGAATACTTGGGGGGCGACTTTTTATGGTATCGCTGTTAGTACAAATGTTTTAAACATTTCAGGAAGAGGGCATTATGTTCAATATTGGTCAACGACAGAATTTAGTGCGTCAAGCAGCTACAACCTGAACCTTTCCGATGATCCTTCGATATGGATAACCGATAATGGTGGCGGTCGTGGTTTTCCTGTGCGTTGTGTGAAAAATTAAGTCTTATATATTATTAACTTTTAAAACTTTTGAATTATGAATCTGCGATTTTTTGGCGATGAAAGAGATGCATTTAAGTTTAGCCTGTTGGAAAAACTTTGCAAAGGGTTAGGCATAGGTTTAACATATGTGCCGATGCTGACACAAGATGACCCTGAAAAACGTAATGAGGGCAAGAAAGAGGCTCCAAAAGATGATGAGCGCTTTGATCCCGACCTAATTGAAATGTTGGAAAAGTGTAAAAAGATTAAATTGGCGGCGCTACCGGATAACAAAAAATTACCGGATGAGTGTGTGGTAGAAAAATCATCTGAAATTATTGGGTTAATATCCTCCTACTTTTCCAAGAAGCATATTAACTTCAAATGTACACCTGAAGACAACCGCCTGCTTCTTAAGGAAAATCGTCTTGATTATTTTAATAAAATCAATATAGAAGACAAGGCACAACTGATATTCTTTGACCCTGATACCGGATTATCGAAAACAGGTCATGAGAAACATCTTTGTTTTTGTGAATTGAAAGATTTTTTTGATAACTTGAATGAAAATGCTATTATTGTAATTTATCAGCATAGGGGACGACTTGAGCGTTGGGATACAGTGCCTGAAAAGAAAATTAATTACCTACCGAAAAACACATTTGCTTTTATTAAGCTCGACGGCGATGTTGGGTGCTTTATTTTCGTAAAAAAATCGGCAAAATTTAACGAAATTAAAGATAAAACGGCATACGATTTACAAATATACAACTAAAAGCATTAATCAACATTCATCAAATATCACTATGACTTATTTTGACGTAATAGAGGTATCATCTTTGCCGAAAAGACGTCATGAAAAAGCAATTTAAAATTAAAGTCGTAGATAACCGTAATAATTGCTGTCGTTTAGTGTGCGTGAATGTGGAAGATGCGCCATTGCCGGATCGTGGAATGAACGAGGCTGTATGTAAGGTGAAAAAGTCGGGCAGCGGAAATGTGTTGATAATAGTTGGCAATAAAGGAAGCGCCTTAGAAGTGAAAGATGTTTATACTGTTTGTCAAATAACGAAAGCCCTGCTAAATAGTTCGTTTGCGTGGGATATTATAGGCGAGGTGGTCGAAACGGAAGGAGAAGAGTTGGATGCTTACTTAATTATTGACAAGACATGAATTTATCGCGTAGTAACTGCTGCTATTGCATAAATGGCAGCAGAGGCGAAATTAGAGGCGTTGGAAACGTAATCATTCAAAAGGCATTAAATAATTAAAAAAATATTATGAGAAAATTACGTATCTGTCAAGAAGTAGAGGATAACACACCGTATAACGGCACAACAAGGGCTGGTCATAGTGCATACAATCCCCTGCTATTTCAAGAGTGCTACATTGATGAACAAAATGGTATTTATAGTTCGGATCGAACAATTTTATTTGCTCCACCTGTAAACGTAAAAGAATATGTCATTAATGAGAAAACCGAACGTATAATAATTCCCGCACAAAAAGGCTCTATCCTTCAAAGCCTAATCATCAAAAGGAGAGCTTGGCAATAGTTAATAATGTTGCAATGTTTCTGTCAATCGCTGTTTTATTCTTTTTCGTAAAGAGCCGGGTGTAAGCACTTCCATGTGTTCACCATAACTCAACAACTTGTTTTCTAATTCCCGATTGATGATAAGCCGCAGGGTGACTATGCCTTTTTTTGTCGTTTGTGAATAATGTAAGGGTAACGCCTGCACATGCTTTATCATAATATCGGAAAACCGCAATGTTACTTTCTCGATAGGCGGATGTTGCTGCTCCGGCATATATACCAAGCCATACACTTCGTCGAACTTGTCTGCCGTCTGCTCCAACGCTTTTTCGCGCTTAAACTTTTTGCCGGACACTGTCAAGTCGGAAATGCGGTCAAGCCCGAAGGTGCGGAAACCCGCCAATTGGCGCACATAAGCAAACAGGTACCAGCGCCCCTCAAACTCTTTCAAAAGGTACGGCTCTGCGGTGTAGGTTTTGGTCATGCCGGTATCGTAGTTCAGGTGTGCAAATTGAACTGTTTGCCTTGCACGGATAGCTGATAATAACACGTTGATGTGTTCAATGCCTTTAAGCACGGTATTGGGAATAAAAGACAAGTATTTCAACAATTCATGCTTATCCTTTAATGAGTGCAACACCACGTTGGAAGCGGCGACCAAGCGCACAAAGTATAACAACTTGTCCACCTCTGCTGTCGTTTCTGTGTTGATTGTCCAGCCTTGCTTTTGCCGGTCGTAAGTAATATCAATGTCAAAATTACTGCTGATATTTTCAATATCGCGTTGAAAGGTACGAATGCCAATATCCGCACCATGTTCCCTCAAGTATTTAAGTAGCGTTTCCCTGCTCGGATAATCATTTCGTAAAATCCGTTGGATAATCAAACTGTCCCGTCGGGTTGTGTTTTTGTTCGGCATAACAGTAATTCATTTCTTGAACTTCATTCCATTTATGAAGACAAAGACAGTAAAACACATACGACAAAACACGTCATAGCGGAAAATTGGTCATTATTTAAAAAAATCATGTACTTGTAAGGTCATGGCATTTTCTTCTTTCCCAATACGGATATACCTTAAGTTTGCAGTTGGAAAGACCTCATAAAACTTGATTCTGTGCGGTGACCTGTAATTTGCATAATAGACAGCGTAGGAACACCCCTTTTAAACGCATTGGTCGCAAAACTGCGCCGTGCCGTATGGGTAGTAACCATATCGCACTTTGCATAACTTTTTTCTTCCCTAACCCCGCCGCGCGTTTCCATTATGGTAATTAAATCCGTAATTCCTGCCTTTCTGCATAACACTTTTAACATCCGGTTTGTAGCCTGATTGCATTGCACCTTTGGCGGACATTTATCATAGCGCTCAAAAATTTCACACACTATCGGATGTATAGGGATTATTACCTGCGTATTCGTCTTTTGGGTAATAATGCTAATCATATTAGTGGAATAGTTGACATGCTTACTTTCGAGGCGGGAAATATCGCTGTATCGAAGCCCGGTGTAACAACTGACAAGGAAACTATCCCTTATCTGCGCACGGTTGCCTGGCAGGTCTAACATTTTTAACCGTCCCAGTTCTTCCTCTGTCAAATATACGGTTTCCACATTTTCCTTGAGTACCTTAAATTCGCGACGTTTGTAAGCATCATTGTTTGTATAGCCATTTTCATGGGCATACCGTAAAAGCGCTTTTATCCCCTTAATGAATTTCCCTATCACATTCGGCTTATATCTTCCGCGTGAATGGGTGGCCTCAGTCAAAAAATTAACAAAATCGTTATAAAATTCTATGTCAATTTTTTCAAAAGTCAAACGGATACGCCGACGGCTGCAATATCTTTTCAGAGCGCTTTGGGTTGAAATGATACTTCGGATAGAGCCGGCTTTAAGTTTTACCCCCTTATCATTTAAAATCACACCGGTCCGGCAGAGTTCCACGTAATGGTCAATGAACGAAATCATATCTTTAAATGCCGGACGCTGTTGAACTTCGTCGCGCTTGAGTTCCTTACGCAAGTCCGCTTTCACTTGCTCGGATGTGGGATTGACATTTTGCATTTTATAACTTTCGATAATGCGAAGTAAAGCATTAGCCGTCTTGTCGATTTCCGCATTGATGTTCCGCATGGTGATTTGTAGCGTAGCATTGCCTTTTAAAGCAGAATTGCGCTTGAGGTTTTCAATCGCATACCCAGTTTTAACATCAAAATATGCAGGCTTGATTTTGTGCTCGGATGGCAAATAATATACTAATCGTTTCCCGCCTATGTGCGCACGCAAGCGAATTAACGAGAAAGGCTTTGTGACGTTTTTGAGCGAGAATTTAATCTTGCTCCTCAAAAATAAGTTTTGTTGATTGTTCATAAAATCAATATTTTACTTTATTTTTGTCAAGCCTCGTGCCATTTGGCATAATCTTTTCCCTTAATTTGTCGTTCATTGAATTTGGATATGTCATATAATTATATATCGTAACAGGAGTGAGTTTCACCATTTAAAAAAAA
>JAISDH010000112.1 GCA_031264975.1 Bacteroidales bacterium | reverse complement strand
GCTTGAACGGCAATTTCCAGATGTTTTGCCGTTGCAATTTCAATACAAACAGGAATGTTGCAGGTTGTTTCAATCTCTTTTAACCATGGAAGGGCTTTTTTCCCGATTCCTTCAAAACTGTTGGGAGAGGAGCGCGGTTTCCAGATACCGCATCGAAATAAATCTATCCGGGATGTTTCTGTCAGTAGTTGAGCGGTTTTGAATAACTGCGTTCTACTCTCAGCGCTGCAAGGTCCGGCAATCAATAAGAAATCTTTTTTATTTTCTAATATTGGTTCTATGGGAAGCATCTTAGTGTGTTATTTTGAAATAATTTATACCAAATCGATGATTCCTCCTGCAACAATATCATTCTCTTCATAAATCACAGCCGATTGTCCTGCGGTGATAGCAGAAACAGGAGATTGAAATTTTATTTTAATACAATCTTTATCTTGATATATGATAGACGCTAACTGTCCTTTGTCTTTGTATCTGATTTTTGTTTGTCCCGTAAAGTCGGGAGGTATTTCTGCGTATTTCATTAGATTATACTGCTTTATTGTTAAAGTGTCTGACAAGAGGTCTTCTTTGTCTCCTAAGGTGATTTCATTGGTTTGCGCATTGATACGACATACATATTTGGGCGTACCCAAGGCAATAACCAATCCTTTCCGTTGTCCGATGGTATAGAAAGGATACCCTTTGTGTGTTCCGATAATTTCCCCTGAGGTATTAATAAAATTGCCAGGGGGACATAGCCGTTCAAGTTGCGGGACTTGTTGTTGAAGGAAATTTCGATAATTGTTGTCCGGAATAAAACAGATGTCATAACTTTCCCGTTTGTTTGCAATTCTATTGAATCCCATGTTTTTTGCTATTTCCCGAATTTCTTCTTTTGTGTAATCGCCAAGCGGAAACATTGTTTTTGCCAAATGCTCCTGCGTCAATCCCCATAAAACATAGCTTTGGTCTTTTTTTATATCCTTACTTTTTGAAACAAAGTAGCGGTCGTTTTCTTTACGAATTGTAGCATAGTGTCCTGTAGCAATATAGTCGCAATTTAATTCTGCGGCTTTTTCTACAAGGGCATTCCATTTCAGATGAATATTGCATAAGATACACGGATTGGGTGTTCGAGCATGTAAATATTCATCTAAAAAATTCTGTATGACAATATTTTTAAACGGCTCGGTGAAATCCAATACATAATGAGGAATATTCAGTTGAACGGCAACTTCTCTGGCGTCATTCATGGCGTCAATATCGCAACAGGATTTATTGTTAGATAGAGAATTGTCATCGTACGTCCAGAGTTTCATTGTTATTCCAATGATTTCATATCCCATTTTCTGCAAAAGAATGGCGGCAACAGAACTGTCCAAACCGCCGCTCATTGCCATTAATATTCTTTTCTGTCTATTCATAATCGGCAGGATTATCTGTATTGAGCAATGTTTTCAGCATGTTGTAATAATCGTCATAAGAATATATTTTAAATGAAGGCGTCGGTTTAAGGATAATTTCAGCTTCATTTTCTTCAATCTCTGTTACTTTTTTAATGGACTCGTATGAAGACAGTACATTCTCATTCAAGAAAATAAACAATTCAACGCCTGCCGTATTGGAAATATCAATCAGAGAATTACCCTCGTCAAGCGTCACCTTTTTACCATTCCACAGTTGAATAAAAATATTGCTTCCCGGATTTTGATAGAAATAGGCAATAATTTTTGCATCCAATTTAACCCATTGACCGGGCGTTTTAAATCCAAGAACGGTGCGCGTTATTTGTTCTTGGCTGATTTCTTCAATTTTAATTTCGTTTCCATCTCTGTTGTAATACGTCCAGGTTCCTTCTCTCATTCCGTTCATATATTGACCTTTACTCCATACAGCGCCATTGAGATAATAGCTTTCAAAGTGTCCGTCAATTTTACCGTATTTATAATTCCATTCCAAACGGGGACTTCCTGTTGTGTAATATTCTTTATGTTGACCGTGCAATTGGTTGTTTTCCCATGTTTCTTCCTGTAACAACATTCCATCTTCGGGAGAAAAAAGTTTGCATATTCCCTGTTTTTTCCCAAGTTTATAATTTTCTTCAGAAACAAGTTTTCCGGATTCGTTGTAGTACAGCCATTTCCCGTCTTTAATTTTATTGATGAAAATACCTTCGGACGATTTTACTCCATTGGAATAATAAGTAATCGCACTGACTTTTGGAGAATTGGGATAATAATACAATTTGTCTTTTATCTTCTTATTGGGATAATAATAGATAAAATCTTCCACAGGTTCGCCATTATAGAACTTGCCTTTCCATAGCAGTTTACCTTTTTCGTATTTTTCCCAATGACCATATTTTTTCCCGAATTGGTCTGTCCGGTTTAATGTGTCTGATTGACTGTATGCTAATGGGGTTATAAAAACAAACCACATAAAAATAAAAGTACTGTTTCTTAGTTTCTCCATAAATGTTTTTGAGCTTGAATATGTTTTCTTTCCAAAGAAAAATGTTTATATAGAACTGAGCTACAAAATTACATGAAATTTTTTTATGGTATACGGTTTTAAACGGACAATAATAATTGCATTTATCCCGTTATACACACGAATATATTATTAATAAATGTTTTACGTCATGAATGATTTTACATTTTCTAAAACAAGAGAAAAAAAGGTTCGCAATGTACTAACGCCAAGTAAGCAGGCTATTCAAAATATTTTGAACTATTCAAAGACAATGCAGGTTAAAAAGATTGCAAATTACGGCTCTCTATTTTTTATGAATAATTAATTTTCAGGTTCTGAATCAGGATTTTCAGGATTAGAAAACGAACAGGAAGGGAAACAATGATTAATGTTTAATGATAAATGATTAATCATTGTTCTCTTCGCTATTTCTACCTTGTTACCTTCCTGCCTGTTGCTTACTTGTTTGCCTTCCTGTTGCTTGTTGCCTTCATCTCTTCGCCTTTATTCCTTTTTGTCTGAACTGTGATTCATTTGATTTAAATGATTATTATGATTGTTTATTAGTGGACAACTAAACGAGTAGACAAGTGAACAAGTTTCTGCTTGTACTTTATACCTTGCATCTTGTACCTTTCTCTCTCCAAGCTACGCTCCGCTTGCAATGGGTTACCTATATTTAAGCCCTTCGGGCTTATACTCTCTTTTTCCCTTTTTTGTATATAAACATATCTCAAAGTTTATATACAGTTGATAAATATCTTCTTATGAAGATGCTGAAATGAATGTATCAAGGTTGTGGGAAAGTCTTTGAAAAAAAATTATCGCAACTATGTTGCGGTATTGATTTTTATTGTATCTTTGTTGCATTAAAATAAACAATAAAATTTATGAATAAGCAAAAGAGAAATACAAAGACCAAAGAAATGGTAATGAACGTACTGAATGATTCTACTTCGGCTCTTTGTCATGAAGACATTGAAAAGAATTTGTCAGGAAAAATGGACAGAGTAACTATTTATCGCATCTTGCAGGGATTTTGCAATGACGGTAAAGTACACAAAATTCTGGGAGATAATGGTAAAACATATTATGCCTTATGTAACT
>JAISDH010000108.1 GCA_031264975.1 Bacteroidales bacterium | reverse complement strand
GAAGACGAGCGAAGCCGCCGATTCGTTGCGGTTGCTGAATGTAACGTCCGCTTCATAGACGAAATTCCGGGGGGCTTCGGCGGTGAAAAACGCGAAGCCGTCGCCCCGTCCGGAGAGGTTGCTGCGGTAGCCGTTTTCTATTGGCGTCCATTCGCCATTGTGAAACGATACGTTTCCCAAATCGAAAGGCGGCTGAACTTCAAACCCGGTCTTGGGGTTGTCGCCTGCCTGTGCGACGGCTGTCATCAATGACAAAGCCGCCATTACTAAATACTTTTTGTTCATGTTCTCGTAATATTAAAATTAAAATTGATTTTTATTCTGTCTACTTCATTTTTCACCTTTTGCCTTTTGCTTTTCACAAAAAGCATCAGGTAATCGCGGCATTGCCCCATGCTGCGTACAAACATAAGCCGAGACTTCGACCGCCAACCGGTGTGCGTTCCGTATGGACTCGCCATGAAGCAAAGCGGCGACAAATGCGCCGGTAAACGAATCACCTGCGCCAACCGTGTCGGCTACATGCACTTGGGGTGTATCCAGATAGGAAGTTTCGTTTGGCGTCAAAACATAACTGCCGACTGCACCTTTGGTTTCCACAACGATGTTCAGGTTACAGGTTTTCAACAGGTGCAGGCAAATTTCCTGTTCGCTCATTCCGGTCAATCCGAACAGGCTGGCTACTTCCACAATCTCTTCATCGTTTATTTTCAGTACATTGCAACGCAACAATGATTCGTATATGATTTCCCTGCTGTAAAAATTCTGCCGCAGATTGATGTCGAAAATTTTGTATACGTTTGGGGGAACAAGGTCTAAAAAGCGGTGAATGGTTGCGCGCGAAACTTCATTGCGTTGCGCCAGCGAACCAAAGCATACGGCATCGCATTTCAGGGCTAATTCCTCCGAGCGCCGGGTAAACGGGATGTTATCCCATGCCGCGTTTTCGCATATTTCGTATTGCGGAACGCCTTTATCATTCAACGTCACCTGAACTGTTCCGGTGGGATAATCAATGCTTTCGATATGAAAACCAAGCCCTTTCTTCGTCAGGCTGTCCAAAATCTCCCTGCCTGGTAAATCTTTACCAATGGCGCTGACGGCATAACCATCGAAGCCGAACTGTGAAGCGTGATAGGCAAAATTGGCAGGTGCGCCGCCTAAAACCTTTCGTTCGGGAAATACATCCCAGAGTATTTCGCCGATTCCTATAATTGTTTTCATGGTATAAATCATTATAAACGGAATAATGGAGGCAAAATTAGGTCATGGGAAAAGACCGGGCTATACAAAATGTTGCAAATGCTGCTAAAAATGTTGCATCAGGGCAAAAATGTTCCAAAAGAATAGAAAAGAAAATTACATTTAGACGGGCAACACCTTCGCAGTTCGGGGGAGAGGAAGCTACATGCGCAACCCCGAACTGCGCCTTCGGCTTGCAAGGGGTTATCCAAATTTAAGACCTGCGGTCTTGTACACGACGCAACAAAGGCGCTACGCTGGGCGAGAATATTTTTTACACGCAATTATTGTTATCATCTTGTTTACAGTTTGATTATATTGAACAGTCATGTTATTTCGTTCTATTATTTTGACTATTTCATCCGGTTTTATGCGCACTTTCCTGTAAAAACTTATTTTTTGTCCCCAGCCATCTGTATTTTTTTCGTAAAGCAAATCTGTTACATTTATAAAATCCGCTTCATAGTCAAGAACACATGTTAAAATTCTATCTTCATCGCTTTTTACAGGAATAAATCGGTTGTTTCCGGTTAATGGCACAGAATAATCGCGGAACGTCAATAAAAGTTTTCCACTTTCAACCAATATATTGGCAATTCCATGAAGCAATTGTTCAATATCCTGTTTGTTATCAAGATGAAGCAATGTATCTCCACAACAAACTATTAATTCCGGATTGAAACCATAAAACCGATTAATCTCTCTAATGTCTGCCTGGCAGATTTCAACATTCATTCCCTTTGTATTGGCAGTCAGTTCATTTAATAGCCGGATATTGAAATCCAATGATTTGACCGAATAGCCAACTTTGGCAAGAGGTACAGTTTGAATACCATGCCCGGAACCAAGGTCAATAGCATTTCTTGTAATACGTGGCAATAATTCATGTTCAATTAAAAAGTTTTGAAATTCATCCTGCCTGTTTGTCATATCTCCCATCATCCAAGAATAGAAATTTCCTAAATGAGTGTCATAATGTTCTTTTACCGTAGCCATAATTTCAATCTGTTTTTTTTGCTGTAAAGACAAGTGAAAAAATCAATTGCACGCCAAGTATTTCCAAAGCGGAGCCGCCATCAACGCCTGTTTGATTTCACCGGCATATAACAACTGCTTTACTTCTTCAAAAGATAATAAATGCACCGATAAATCTTCGGATTTTTCCAGATGTTGCCGGTCTATTTTCTCAACGTCTTCGGCTAAAAAACAATGGGTTAAATTAGTATGGGTACTTGGATTGGGGGAAATAATCATGTGTTCATGCCAAATCCCATTTCCGTAGCCGGTTTCTTCCAGCAACTCGCGTTTCGCTGAAATTAAAGGTGTTGCATCTTCTTTTTCGCAAACGTCGGCGCACAGTTCAAAGTTGACTTGCCCCAAGCCGTGCCGGTATTGCCTGATAAAAACAAACTGTTTTTCCCGCGTGACAGCAATGACATTTACCCAGTCAGGATATTCCAGCACGTAATATGACGGTATTTGATACCCGTTCGACAACTCTACACATTCTTTCCTTACGGTAAACCACGGTTCGCGATACAGGTATTCGCTTTTTAAAACTTTCCAGTTTTTGTTTGTGTTCATATTTATTTTCCCTCCATTATTTTATAACATTATATACATGTGCAGTTGCGCCCTGCTTTAAATTTTTATCACTGCAAAGGTAATTTTCCCTGTATGCGCTTAACTTCCCTGTCAAAATCGGAAATGTAATTATCGTCCTGAATTTTACGATAGGTTTCATATTCCTGTTCGGCTTTCAGTTTGGCTTCTAATGCACTGACT
>JAISDH010000486.1 GCA_031264975.1 Bacteroidales bacterium | reverse complement strand
TGGACTTTCTGCCTGCAAAGAGGTCTGAAGCGTGAGTACGGCTCCCATAAATACCGAAATCACAGCAACAACAAAAAAAGAATCTAATCCCAACGAATCGATATTTTCAACCAACTGTTTACGAAAATAAGACGTCTTTTTCGGTCGCGAAAATACGCGACGCATTAATAAAAGATATTCTCCTATGAACTGTAATCCTTTCATTCACAATTTATATTACTCTATTCTTCATTCATTACAAATTAAAACCAAACTCAATCAAAATAATTTTTTTCATTCAAATAACAGTCTGCAAAAGTACAATTTTTATAAGCGTAAAAACAATAATTCCACAATAATTCTATCAACAAATAAAAGTGGATAATAGACGAAGGGAAGACGGCAGCAAGCAGCAGGCAACAAGCAACAAGCAGGCAAGCCATGAAGGGCGAAAGGACGAAGGGGCGAAAGGGCGAAAGGGAAATAGCAATAAGCAGCAAGCAGTAGGCAACAAGCCACGAAAAAGAAAGCGACAGAGAAAAAGGGATGAAGGCAACAAACATTAATCATTTACCACTAACTGTTATTCTCCTTCCTGCTCATCTTTTAATCCTGTAATCCTGACTCAGACAAAAAAAGGGCTACTCTTTTTTTACAAAGCAGCCCCAAACCAAAAAAATTTTCTAACTAATAAAAACAGCAATGAGTTCTTTAAACCGAGTTTGCGAGTTCGACGTAAGTAATCATCTTACGTCGAACTGCACTCGCTCGTCTATTAATCATTAACTACTAATCATTAATCACTAATCATCATTCGTTTAACAAGCCGTTGACCTTTGTATTCTATCGAATAGAAGTAGATACCGGCGGCGAAAGAACTTGTGTTTAGTTCTATGTTTTGTTTGCCGTGTGCTGCTTCTATGGTTCTTGAATATAACAACTGCCCGCTAACGCTGTGTACATGGAATATTACCTTTCCTGCTTCCGGTATGCTATAATCTATACGCGTGCGGTTGTTGGCAGGATTGGGGATGTTTTGGCTCAAGGTGAAGACATTTGCTTTGTCTATTCCTTTTACTGAAACATTTCCTCTTACTGTTCTACGTACCATTTCTGTTGTATCGTCTTCCGGATAACTGTCTCCATTGCCTAAATAAACGCGGATACGATATACGCTATCTGCAGGAACGGTATAAGGTTCTCCAAAAGTAAACTGCTTGGTCTCTAAGGGGAGAACTTCATCAATGCTTCCCAAACGATTTATTTGCGATTGTCCCGCTTCGTTTTCTATCACTGCATATATAGACACATGTTCGAAAGAATTAGCATCGTCTATGTTTGTGATGGAAACAGTTATATAGACTGTTGCGCCTACTGTATCCAGCTGACCCATTGGCGGGTTGTCAATACTTATCACAGACAGATTATGCATGTCTACATATTCATCTGTGGCGTCTCCTGTGTTTACATTGGCAGAATCGCATAGCAGATAAGCGATTAAAGATACTTGATAGCTTGCATCCTCAGGAACGATATAGGGATTGACAAACTGATATGTACGGGTTTCTTTTGCCGCCAAATTTACTCGCAAGGTATCTCTGACAATGTCTTGATTTGTTCCTGTTATGCGCAATACAAACCCAATCTCTGAAAGTTCCACATTTCCGGTATTTTCAACAATAACTTCCTGCCAAACTTTTGTACCCATATTAATGCGGCTATTTCCGGTCGTTACAGGTTTTAATTTCACGGACAGATCAGGTTGTATGTCTAATACCAGACTGTCGCGGTCATTCAACGCATTGTTATCTACCGGAGACGTCAAATAAGCTCTGAAAATACTCTTACCCTTTGGAATGGTAATATTTTGCATTATCGGAATAGTATACGAAGTACTTCCCGGAATGACGCCTTCCAACCGAACCGTAAACGGGTTAGGATAGCCCGGAACTTCTACCGCCAAATCCGTTGGATTGAGAGAGAAATCAATTGCCTGATTTGCCATTGTCGTAATAACTACGCTTAAATCCTTATTGTCTAATTCGCAAATGGATATTTCCGGTAAAATAACAATGGATGATACCGCCAAATCCGGCGAGGAAGTAATTGTAATATGACCGAGATATTGCGCCGAATTGGCGTCAAATATATTCATAGATTCAAATTGTATCAATACGCATTGTCCATGTGTATATGGTTTTAAATCTATCGTATATTGCTCCCAACCGGTGGTTGCTCCTTTTCTGTCTAAAGTCATTGCTGTGAACAGAACTCCATCTACAATAACATTTACATCCGTATAGCTTCTGTCTAAATCGGATGCTGTTGCATCGTGATAATACCAGAATTTCATTTCAGGGTCTACTACGCCGCTCAAATCAAGCTGACGGGTAGTTAATACCGACATTGAACCATAACTGCCAATATATTGCATCATGCCGTTTCCGGACGGAGGCGCTATTTGAGACGTTGGGTCGGTGTAAAGACTCCAAGCATCTTCACCGATAACAGGTATTGCTATAAAATCGGATGACAAGATATTACTGCTGAAATCTTCATCTACAGGTAAAGCTATCAGGTTGGGCGTATAGACGGTATTTAGGGTATCATCACAGCTAAAATTATCAATAGCGCTTGTTACCCACGCTTTAATCTCATAGTTTCCTGCAACTATCGGCATGGTAGACACTAACTCTATGGTCATAGCTT
>JAISDH010000484.1 GCA_031264975.1 Bacteroidales bacterium | reverse complement strand
AAAAGCGTAAATATCATATCTGGAACGATTTATACCATGAAGAACAGCCGTATGAAGAGGGACTGGGCGAGACTCACGCGGGCTGCCGCGAAGTGTTCAAGCACAATTCGGCAAAGGTATCGTAGGGGTACGCGGGAACGTATGAAACTGTTTACCGTTGCAACGGCGAAGACTTGAGTTATTCCCGTTATCTTCCTCACGTTAAAGGCTGGCGGCCTATTGACGCGAACCATATCGAGTTACATTAGGAAGTATGGGTGGGCGGTCCCCTGAGAGTAATGGATCAGTTTATTTTCGACAACGGTATCGACAGAATCATAAAATAAAAGTCTGACAAGAAAGCGATTGACAGTCAAATGAAGGCAACAGATTGACAATGTGCGGGTAAGTATTTTGTTTGGCTTATTTTTTAGGCGGTCAAAGCTTCCGATAGACAAAAGATATGACAAAGTTCAGTTATCACATCATTATCAACGGTGAAAATGCAAATTGGCTATAAGTCGCTGTTTGTATATCTTTTGCGTCATTCGCTATAACCTCTTGCAACTCAAAGTAAACTAATTTTGTAACAGTAAAACTTTGAGTATGCGATCTCAATTTAAGATTTTATTCTATTTGAAGCGGAACGCTTCCAAGCCTGACAGGACTGCCCCAGTAATGGGAAGGATAACGATCGACAGGACGATTAGCCAGTTCAGTTGTAAAATGACTGTCCCGCCTAACCTTTGGGATATCAAAGTCGGAAGGCTGGCAGGTAAAAGCACGTTGGCCGTAAAAACCAACATCGCACTAGATAAAATTCATGTCGATATTAACCGCCACTATCAGGAAGTCATGCAAGTAGACGGTTTTGTTACGGCTGATAAAGTAAAGAACGCCTATCTGGGATTGGGAGTGAAGCAGGATACACTTCTGAAGCTCTTTGAACAGCATAATATGAAGTTTTTCAAGAAGGTGGAATACAGCCGAGCAAAGGGCACATATGCCCGTTACCATACTGTCTGCAAGCATCTCCGTGAGTTCCTCTCATATACCTATCGCCGGAAGGATATACCGCTAAAAGAACTGAACCTGACCTTTATCAACGATTTCGAGTATTACATGCGGCATAGAAAAGGATACCGCACCAATACTGTATGGGGATATATGATTGTATTGAAGTATATTATCTCCATCGCAAGGAATACAGGATTACTATCTTTCAATCCCTTTGCAGGCTATATCAACAGTCCTGAAAATGTGAATAGAGGATTTCTCTCAAAAGAAGAACTCAATTCGCTTGTCAATGTCAAAATGAAGAATGCCCAATATGAATTGATAAGGGATTTGTTCGTCTTTTCGACCTTCACCGGACTTAGCTATTCGGATGCAAAGAATCTAGCGAAAGACCACCTTAAAACGTCTTTTGACAGTCATTTATGGATAATTACCCGTCGGCAGAAACCAATACCGATTCCAGTATCCGGCTGTTGAAAGTCCCCAAGCGGATAATCGAGAAATACAAAGGCTATTGCAGGGATAACAGGCTGTTCCTCATGCCAGGTAATGGCACATGCAATAAGATACTGAAAAAGATGGCCAAACAATGCGGAATCAAAACGAGGCTGACGTATCATGTAAGTAGGCATACATTTTCGACATTAATTACTTTATCACAGTGAGTTAATATTTAAACGGTCAGCAAAATGCTGGGACATATCAATATTAAGACCACCCAAATTTACGCCAAGATAACGAAGGAGAAAATCTCGCAGGACATGGAAATCTTATCTCACAAATTGGCAAGGTTGGAAAAACAGATTGCGGAAAAATAATATAAAGAACGGTAAATCAAAGGTTTGATCTATTGTCCATTGTTTCAAGTAACTTTTTCATTTACAAAGTTCTTTCTATTTTTGGTTACATATCAAAGGGATAGTCAATCTAAACAAAAATAAATTGCTTGATATACTTACATATATATATTGAAATGAATACTTTTGCACAAATATGAAACAAACGAAACAGCAAGCTATTCCTGTTCACCGAATGGATACTCAAACTCCACTCGGCATTGAATTCGGCTATCTGGATATGACAGATGAGTATAATGAGATTATGGTGAAATCGAATAAAAATGTAATCCATCGAGACGACTATTATATGTTTTTGTTCATGGAGGCTGCAACCGCTATATTTTCAATAGATTTTGAGGAGGTGCATGTGCAAGGAGAATCTGTTTTTTATGTTCGCCCCGGTCAGGTGCATTTTGTTCCTTCATTCCAAGGAACTAAAGGTTGGGCTTTAGCCATTGATTCTATGTTGGTTGAAAAGGAATATAAAAATATGTTCGAAGAACAGTTCATTACGCAGAGGCCGATTACTATAGGCGTATCCCTTTCAGCGAGAATGAACCAAACTGCTAACTTGTTACATACCGTTATGCAAGCGGAGCCAACGGCGTTCAGTAATAGAATCATTTTAAACTTGGCAAACGTATTTATAGGAATTATTGCAGAGCAATATGCCGTCCGGCAAGAGAATTTACAGCATAATAAATCTCGGTCGGCTCTGATAACACATCAGTTCAAGGAATTGTTATCTGAAAATTTCAGAACAATAAAAAGTCCAATCCAATACGCCCGAAAACTAAATTACTCTCTTTCACATTTAAATGAGTCAGTTAAAAAAACTACTGGTTCCCCTGTAAGTTATTGGATACATCAACAAATAGTTTTGGAAGCAAAACGCTTGCTTTACTATACAGGCATGGATGTGAAAGAGATTGCCTTTTCTCTGGGTTATGAAGATCACACTTATTTTTCCCGACTATTTGCCAAAGTTGCGGGAATGCCTCCCAACACATTCCGACATAAATTCCACGAATAGTCCAATCTTACCCCCGTTTTCTCTATTTTCCGGCGGGTCGTATATCTGTAATTTTGTGGATGTAACAGTTCGTTCTGTTGCTCATCGTGAAATACTTCTGTAATTATTAAAAAATGACAAAATACATAATCATAGCAAGTTCGCTTTTACTCATCATTGTTCTTAGTTATTTTAGAAATAAACGAGCTAAAAGCAAAATTATCAGCGTTATCAATGAAAATTGCACAGGATGTCAGCGTTGTATGAAAAAGTGCCGGTACAAGGCGTTGGAGATGACGGACAATGGTAACAGTAAATGTGTGGTATTGAGATATCCTGAAAAATGTACTGCCTGCCGGGATTGCATTCAGGTATGTAAATTCAATGCTTTAGAGTTAGTAAATCGCAAATAACATGTTGAAAAAATATAATATTTTTATTTATGAGTTGTATTAACTGCCCTATACATATTCGAAAGAATCAAAGCGTTTGTGAAGATGTATCTAATCTGCTAAGCAAACTTGATATTTATAATTAGAAAATAGAAATGGCTATTTTTGAAAATAGAAAT
>JAISDH010000481.1 GCA_031264975.1 Bacteroidales bacterium | reverse complement strand
ATACGGGCATATTTCCGCTGTTCCTCTTCGGAGACGCTTTCCGGGTCGAACTGCTCCGGCACAACTGAAATCAGCAGTTTGTCCCCATACAGATCGTAAATTTTCCATGTGTCGTTCATGACTTGAGGAGTCCAGGAATCCCAGCCGGCTTTTATAATATTTGGAACCTGTTTCAGTAAATTGCCACAGCTATGAAGGTCGCAGGGCTTTCCCCTTGACCCTCCGGGAAACGGCGTTGTTACGCTTGTAACACGAAGCTCTTTTTCATCAAACGGTATTCCACTCATACATTGCCTCTTAACAAAAGGGTTTGTAAATCATAATAATATCCTCCTAACTATTGGGCTTGTTTAAGAACCTCGTTGGTACTTAGACAAGCCCAGCAAAATGCAGAGCATTTTGCTGTTTTTTAAGCAGAAATTGTCAATAACTGAAGTTATTGAACAACTCTATTTTTTCATCCTGATGTCTACTGTCCTGCCCGTTTTTCGAACTCTGCCGGATACCGGGTTCCTTTTATCTCGATTTTCGACAAAGCTTCATTAAATTCCTTCAATTCCTCCTGTGTAAACTCAATATCGGCGGAAGCTAAATTTTCTATCAATCGTTCTTTTTTCCGTGTGCCCGGAATTGGTACGATCCAAGGCTTCTGCGCCAATATCCATGCAATGGCAATTTGGGCTAACGAGGCTTTTTTCTTTTCCGCCGTCTGTTTTATCAAGTCTAAAAAGATTTGATTCGCTTTCATATTTTCAGAAGTAAACCGGGGATATTTACTGCGGGTATCATTCGATGGGAATATTGTATTCTTGTCTATCGTTCCGGTGAGAAACCCTTTACCGAGCGGACTGAAAGGTACTAAGCCTATACCCAGTTCTTCAAGAACGGGAAATAACGCTTCCTCAGGCTGACGCCACCACAGGGAGTATTGACTTTGAACAGCGGTCAACGGCAGTTCAGCGTGGGCACGGCGGATTGTTTCAATTCCTGCTTCCGAAAGCCCCCAGTGCTTTACCTTGCCTTGCTGTATCAAATCCTTTACAACCCCCGCCACTTCCTCAATGGGTATATTCATATCCACACGATGTTGATAATAAAGATCAATTGTACCGGTTTTCAGACGCTTCAACGATCCTTCTATCGCCATTCTAATTCGATCGGGATGGCTGTCTAAAACCTGGTTACCATTCACATAATCTATGCCAAACTTGGTAGCAAGCACAACCTTGTCCCGGCAAGTTTTCAACGCCTCACCTACCAATTCTTCATTGACGAAGGGGCCGTATACTTCAGCCGTGTCGATTAAGATAATCCCCCGTTCAATCGCTTCATGAATAAGGGAAATCATTTCACTTTTTTCTGCGGCAGGGCCGAAGCCGTGACTCATACCCATGCAGCCTAATCCAATTGCGGAGACTTCAAGTCCGCCTTTTCCTAATATACGTTTTTTCATATCAATATCTCCTTTTCATGTGTTAAATACAGCTCATAGGCTGCTTCGATAAGTTTCCGGGTTTTTTCTGTCATAGAATGGCAGTGGTTTTATATTCTAAACGGGAAAAATATAGGGACAAGCACAATAATCCCTATAGCCAGCAGAACAGAAAGCAGCCATGAATAACGGAAATAATCCTTGAATTTGTATCCGGCTATCATTGAAAGACCGATGCAGACCCCTGCGGTAGGCATCATAAACGCAAGACTGGCGCCGTATATAACCGCCAAGGCAAAAGGCAAAGGATTATATCCAAGTCCGTTTGTTACGGCAAGAATAGGCGGCAGTAATATCAGAACGGTAGCGGTATTACTCATCACTTGACTTATTGCCATCGAAATAACCGTTGATATTATCAGTATTACATAAGGAGATGTATTATTACCGAAATGCGTAATAAATAAGTCTGATAACATCTTATTAAATCCAGAAACTTCTAACGCTTTAACTATCCCCATCATTGCCGCCAGTCGCACAATGACATCCCAGTTGATAACACGCAGGGTCTTTTTTATATCCACCAAACGAAATATTTGGCAAAGCAGAGCGGCGATCATTGCAATTAGGCCGGTAGGAAACACCGCCGTAACAAAGCCTGCAATCATTACAAGTAGCACAAAAAGTATTAGAACAATTCTTCTTGCATCAGCTTCAAAAAGTTTGGTTATTTGTGATGTGTCAATTTCCTCATTTTTCCTGTCGTTCCATGTCCTTTTTGAAAAGTTCATGCCTATGGTCATGACGTATACAAGCGTAATCAGGAAAAATGGTATTCCTGCTTTGGTAAAATCAAATATACCAAACTCATATTCGGTCATATTTGTTATAACAGATTGACCTGCGATGTTTACTACACAACCGATAAGGGTCGATGCTCCGCCTACCATTGCGCAAATGACAACAGGCATTGCCATATTAATAAGTCTAAAATTTTTGTTGACGGATGATACACTTACCATTATTGACAGAAAAATGGCAAATATCGAAGTATTATCCAGCCACATTGACATTAAATATATTGCAATACAGGTAAAAAAAATAAAACGTTTTTCATTATTGCGTGAAAGTTTAATGCAATAATCTCCGATTAATGTTGCCAGACCTGAATTTATCATTGCGTCAGCAACAATGAGGATACCAATAAGCATTATGACATTATTGTGGGCAAACCCTGAAAACACATCGTTATATTCTGCAACACCGGTGACGGCAAAAAGGACACAGCCAAGAATAGCAGTGGCGGTAAAAGGAATAAGCTCAGTAATAAACAGAACTACAAGGAAAACAAGAATTATTGACGAAATTATCGCTGGCGACAATTCGTTGCCTCCTTTTATCGTTTATATGTTAAACGTTCATTGGGAAAACACAGATAACACCCGCCCTCCACAGGGCGGGATAATTCATTATGATGCTGTAGATACTTCCGATTCTTCCGTAATCCACATTAACTTGGTTTTCTTTGCTTGTGAAAGAGCCAGCATAAATGTAACGAGAATTACTGCCGATAAAATAAGTGCAATGACAAACCCTGTTCTAAAACTGGTTGCCTCGACAATAACACCCCAAACAATAGCACCAGCAGCGCCAGCTACGGTCCAGCAACCAACAACCACAGACCAAATCTTTATGAAATCCTTTAAACCAAATAAATGCTTTACTATAAGTGGACCGTACAAATTTGTTGCAGCATAAATACCGCCCCACAAAAAACAGGCCAAAACCATAAATACAACATTTGCCCCTCCAAAAATAAATAAGCAGAAACAAACAAGGGTAGAAACCATGTAATATAAAACTCCTCCCTTCATGCTTTTATCTGCAATAGTACCAATAGTGAGTTTATAAAATAGAGTTCCAGCTTGGATGACACCATAAATGGTTCCCGCAACACCTGCAGAAAAACCCAATGTGCGAATATAAGCGTTTATATAACCATGATAGTTGCCTACAAATGTAGAAAGAAAGAGCGCCAAAACTATCATAATAAATGCCGGTGTCCGAAACGCTTTATTAGCGGCCACTCCTCCACTTATTACTGATTTCTCAGCGATATTCTGAGACTTATCACTACCAAATGGTTGAATATTTTTTTCTGCCGGACTGTTACGGATTACAAAGAAGGCTATTGGAACCATAACAAGGCAAATACCCGCCCAACTCCAGAAACAAATCCTCCAACCAAAATTTTGAATTATTATTCCCCCTAAAGAACTAAAAGCAAGACCGCCAAGACCTTGGGCGCACCCTACAATACCAATAAATGTTCCCGGATTAAACGGAAACCATGCGGTCATTAATATCTGAATTGAAAGATTAAAGAACATTGCCATGGGCATCGCGAGAAAAACCGACGAAATATAAAACATCCAGATATTGGTTGCTACCGCGCGAAGCGCAAAAAACACAACTTCAACAAGCAAAGCTATTGTTAAAACATAGCGCATTTTTATTTTCCTGCACATTGCCGAAAATATCGTCGGCACACATAATGCGCACCCAATCTGGATAATTGAAAGATTCACTCCATAAGCGGCAAGCGATATGCCCAATTCTTCTGTAACCGGAGTATAAAAAATGCTTGCGGCGCTCATGATAAGGCTCGCGGGTAGCATGAGTACAAATAACCCTGCAACGACATAAAAACCGTAATAAACCTTTGAACTGTTCTCAGCCATGATAATGCTCCTTAATTGCTAAAATGGACTTGTTCAATAACCCAGTTGGCTATTAAACAAGTCTTGCAAAATGCTCTGTGTTTTGCCTTTTTTAAATGGTTGTTGTTTAGAAACTGAGGTTTCTAAACAACTTTAATAAATTCTGTTCTTAGGTCAGGATAACGCCCTTTACAAACCCAATAACCGCCGCTTCTCGTTTGTCTTCCGGAAGAAAAGTCAACAATTCAGCGATTTCTTTAATTCCATCGGGAAAATTTGGATTTATCTTTTCATCAAGGACCTTTTTGTCAAGTTTGTCATACGCTTCATTGCGCAGGCGCCTTTGCTCACTGTTATCAAATAACATTCTGTAAACCCTCCTTATTTCCGAGAACCTTGAAGGTATTCGGAAATTGCCAATAGATTTTCACGTTTGCAGTCCTGGCGGAAAGAAACCATTTTGTCCTGGCTCAAAATAAAACCTTCTTTAAGGTTATCCTCAAGCCTTTTTACCCGATCTATGCATTGCTGTGGCGTACCATACCCCAAAAGCTCACTGGTCATACCGCCGATTAGACATACATTAGGCAGCTCTTTACGAAGTTCAATAAGATCATCAAGCTCAATTATGAATGCGATATGCCCTTTGGGGTAATCCTTAAAGTACTTTGCAAAACGACTGATGCTGTTTTCGCTGTATACGTTGATGGTTTTCCCGGCCGCAACAACCTCGTCAAAATACTGTTTAAGGTAGGGCCAGTAAAACTCTTCCCACTGATCCAGACTCATTGTAGCGTGAACCAATAATCCGCAAAATGTATCAGAAAAACACACAGAACTGCCGGATTTAAGAGCGGCACGCAGGGTAGGAAGCGCTTCTTTTTCATGTATCGCATCACAGGCCATTAACAGTTCTTTTTTGTGTCTTCTTAGATCCATCGACATTTCACGGATACCACGATAATACTTGCCAAAACGTTCAATAGGGCTTTGAACCAATGCTCCCACAGATGAATTGTTAGGTAATACGCCGGGGCAGTTGTATTTTGTGACAAATTTATTGACAATGTGATTTTGAAATTCTCCATTTTCTATATTCCGCATTATTGCCTTAACCACTTGGCCCTTGGTGACTCCGGGATGTTTCCGTTGGAATATGCGCCAATGAACCCTTTCGGGATCTTTAGAAAATTCTTCGTACTCATCTCCTTCCATTATTGCATGGTCATAAAAGTTAATGACTTCAGCATTGTCATCTATGACATAATGAGAAGACCCCAGGGCCAGTGAAGTGCCAATGGCGGTATTTCGTGTGCCATAATCCATGTGCGTATCAAAACGGTAGCGCTCATGGAATTCGCATTGTAAATGCTCTATCTTGTCAAAATCCACCATCGCTTCACTCAATTTATACCTGGTATCGCAATCAAATACTTTCCAGGTATAAAAATTGCTGAAATGGAGGGTGCGATCAATCGGTTTGAAATTAATTACGTCATTAAAACGCTTTAGATTGTCGTTATACTCTTTGCTATACTCCATAGCTTCCTCCTTATGCTACAGCCCATTTTTTGCATATCTGAACGCCTTCCTGCGGATTCAAAGACCATGCGTCTGCGCCAACAATTTTGAAATATGCTTCATTTACCGGAGCGCCGCCAATAATTACCTTGACTTTATCACGCAATCCGGCTGCTGCAAGCGCATCTACCGTTGCTTTCATGGCATCAATGGCAAGTGTAAGAACAGCGCTTAAAGCAACTATTTTAAC
>JAISDH010000463.1 GCA_031264975.1 Bacteroidales bacterium | reverse complement strand
AAAATCTTCTGTTGATACATCTATAAATATAAATCAATTATTGATGTGCAAAAATACTATAATTTTTCAGATTTTCAAACGCATGAAAGAAAAATTGAAAATAGTTTTTTCCTTCGCTATGCGTAGCGTCTTCGCTATACTCAAATTAAAAATAAATGTCCTCGTTTACTTGCCAAGCAGGAGCTTCACTTTCAGTTCAATGTAGTTTGGATATACGGCAATAGCA
This sequence comes from Bacteroidales bacterium, assembly GCA_031264975.1. Taxonomy (GTDB): domain Bacteria; phylum Bacteroidota; class Bacteroidia; order Bacteroidales; family WCHB1-69; genus JAIROC01. The sequence goes on along the minus strand of JAISDH010000463.1, from coordinate 4,626 downwards.
GGAAATATTATTATTCTTATCTCAAGAATTTTCTTCGCTCTTTCTTCTCGTAACAATGCAAAAAAAATCTTCCGCCGTTTGCTCAGTAAACCCTGTAGTATAAAGTTTAATCATACATTTCTTGCTCTTTATGGATTAAATTTGGAGAAAAACCTATTTCTTTATTTTTCAATCGTAATGCTTCCTTTAATTGTTTTTCAAAAGATACTTCAGATTCAAACAAATTGCTTTGAGGTATTTTCTTTTCATATTTTTTCAGTAATTCTTTTTCCAATTCCAAATTGGTTTTGATTGATTTATCTTTCAAAAGATGTAGAACATTAAATCCGTTATTTTCAAGACCAATCGAAACCATTGAAAATCGATGACAATCCAATGGGTCGCTTTCGGAACACATCAACGCAATTCTAAAACCTTTATCAATGCCTTGCCAAATTCTTTCCACTCCGCGATTAAACAAACTTGTTTTTCTAACTTTTTCAAAATCTAATTTACCGTCGTCCCCCAACAAGTCGTAATCTGTTCGTCTTGCTCCAAATTCTTCGGCAAAATGCAAGTAGGTAATGTGATTATCTTTCAGATAATTCTTAAACGAATTTTGATTGTACTGCGGACTATAAGCGCTTGCCGGAAGACTACGGACGTCTACAATGCAATTTATCTCAACAGTCTTTATCAACTCAAGAAAAAAATCAAGTTCGTGTGTCGAGTGTCCGACAGTATATATTATTGGTTTTTCCATTTGACTTATTTTTTGTTTTCAGGGAAAAGGTCTTTTAATACAATAAATACCAATCCTAAAATATTAATCGTTGTCGTACCAAGAAGCATACAGCACACTGCTTCGCTAATATTCAGGCGCCATGGATGATTAAAAGCCAAAATTAGCAGCGTAAAAAACAGCCATGCGGAAACAACGGTTATAACCCAATGAGACAATAATTTGCGTTCCTTTGTGTCTTGTTTATATCTTTCATATTTTAGAAATTTCTGTGTGTTGACGTCCAAATTATCAATATCAACAATAGGAAATAAATGTTTGTCAAGCGCTGTAAATCTCGGATTTATTTGTATATCGTCAAAATCTACCGAAGAGTTTTCATTGTTTTTCGTCTCCATTTCCATTTTCTTTAGGCGTAATTATTTTACTAAAATAAGATTTGATGTATTCGTCTTCAATTCTGTTCCCCCATTGGAAACCAAGCGTTGAAACAGTTTTCTCCCACGGCGAACCTTCCTTGTGCGACCATTCAGATAATTCAGCGGCAGACCATTTGCCAAATGTGTTATATATGAGTTCAATTAGAGAATTAACCTTTTTGTCTTTGTGTATTTCCTGCAAACAAACGTCATCTAAGCAAATAGAATTTAGGTCTGCCTTAAGAAGTTTGTTTCTTGTGGTAGGAAATACCGGACCGTATGGCCATGCCTGTGGATGTTCGTCAATTAATCTCTTATCTGTTACCGCCAGATATGTTCCATAGGCAATGTAAGTTAATTTCTGTATCTTGGTCATATTTATATCTATGCCTTTTTCGTTAAGATAAGCCGCGATATATTTTGCCAATATTATACTCTGATACTGTTCCATAGTGATTCTTTAATTTTTTGCAAATGTACATAAAATTTTCAAGCGCATGAAATAAAAAATCAAAAACACTCCGCCCTCGCTTATTTTCTTCCTTGACATATAACCGCATTCTTTAAAACATACATAAGGAAATAACCACCGTCTGATAAAAATTTCAATCCATAATAAAGGAAGAAGCATAACGATAAAATTACGTTTTCGTTCTTTTATCCCTTGTGATATAATTTTCATATTTCCCTCTCCCAATCTGTCATATTGTCATGTTTAATCTATGGCATAACTTTTGATTTTGGAATAGTGTGAAATAAAAAAATAAAGTCAATTATGCAAAAGGGATTTATAAGTATGCAATCGGAGAATATGTTTCCGATAATCAAAAAATTTTTATATTCTGATAATGAAATATTTCTTCGTGAATTAGTTTCTAATGCCATAGATGCAACAAAAAAAATACAAACTCTGTCTTCTATCGGCAAAGCAACCGGAGAACTTGGCGACCTGACTGTCGAAATAAAAATAGACGAGCAAAACAAAACGCTCACTATCTCCGACAAAGGTATTGGAATGACGGGTGAAGAAGTTGAAAAGTATATTAATAATGTAGCATTTTCCGGTGCGAGCGAATTTCTTGAAAAATATAAAGGCGTAGATGAAAACTCGTTAATCGGTCATTTCGGTTTGGGATTCTATTCCGCTTTTATGGTCGCAAATAAAGTGGAAATTATTACAAAGTCCTATCTTCCGGATGCTATTTCTGTGAAATGGTGTTGTGAAGGTAATACGGAATATACCCTCGAAGAGACAAATAAAGAAAATCGAGGTACCGATATTATTCTTTATATCAGTGAAGATAATTTGGATTTCTTGCAGGAAGACCGTATCTTGGATATACTTTATAAATATTGTAAGTTCTTGCCTGTTCCTATTTGCTTTGGAAATGAGAAACAATGGCAACAGCAAGAGGGCGAAAATAAAGACGTTCAAGTGGAAGTTCCCAGAATCATAAATGAAACACATCCTATTTGGAAACTTTCTCCATCGGAACTTAAACAGGAAGATTATAGTCAGTTTTACGAAAAACTTTATCCTCATTCTTTTGAAAAGCCCTTGTTCAATATCCATATCAATATAGATTATCCGTTTAATCTTACAGGTATACTGTATTTTCCCAAGCTCAAACAAGACGCGACTTTTCAGAAAAAGAAAATACAACTCTATTGTAATCAGGTTTATATTACCGACCATACCGAAGGAATTGTTCCTGAATTTTTAACCTTGTTGGAAGGCGTCATTGATTCCCCCGATATTCCGCTAAACGTGAGCAGAAGCTACTTGCAAAGTGATAATAATGTTAAGAAAATATCCGGATATATTACTAAAAAAGTAGCCGACAAGTTAGAAGAAATGTTTAACCATGACAGAGAAGATTTCCAAACGAAATGGGAAACGATTCAAATATTCATGGAATATGGCATTTTGTCAGATGAAAAGTTTTATGAACGAGCAAAGAAATTCTATCTCTTCAAAAATATAAACGGAAATTATTATACAATCGAAGAATATCAACAACATATCCAAACCTTACAAAAAGATAAAGATGATAACCTGGTATTTCTCTATACGACCAATCCCGAAGAACAATATTCTCAAATTGAAGCCGCAAAAGAAAAAGGATATGATGTTTTGCTTTTGAACGGCATGTTTGATATACATTTTATCAATCTGTTGGAACAAAAATTAGAAAAGACAAAATTTGTACGCGTCGATTCCGATGTAATAGACAAATTGGTCGAAAAAGGCGATACCTTTGTTTCTAAACTAACAGAATCCGAACAAAATGAACTCAAAACAATATTTGAAAACGCGATAAATAAAGAAAAGTTTATGGTTATCTTTGAAAATTTGAGTGAAACGGATTTTCCTGTTACGATTACTCATTCCGAATTTATGCGTCGCTGGTCGGACATGCAAAAAATAACAGGAAATTCCGCCATGTTTGGTGCAAATTTTGAGAAAAGTAATTTGGTTGTAAATACCAATCATCCTGTTATGGAAAAAATCATCCATGAAAACGAAGAAGACAAAAGGTCGTTATTGGTATCTCAATTGATAGATTTATCCCTGTTATCTCGACAGATGCTGACAGGCGAACCCCTTGCTGCTTTTATCAAACGCAGCTTGGACATATTAAAATAAAGTTTATAATTTCATTACTTATTATGCAGGCAAACAGAAAAATAAAGTTTGCCTGTTCTTTTTCTATGACAGAAGGAAACTGTCCTTATTCTTATGGCAAACCTGCCGGTTTGGCATATTTTGGATTGGTAAGAAAATCATCGTCGGTTAATGTATTTAAGAATGCTTTCAGCTGTTGTTTTTGACGGGGCGTAAGTTTTGCTCCTCCGTCATTGATTTTATGCATAAGAGGATGCACATAAGGAGAAAGATGCAATCCTTCACTGTAAAAATCAATAACTTCATCCAAAGTTTTGAACCGTCCATCATGCATGTAAGGAGCAGAAACAGCAATGTTGCGTAAACTCGGAGAACGGTAAGCGCCAATATCTGTTGAATGAAGCGTTACCGCAAACCGGTCTCTATCATCCGAAAAATCACTGTCAAGAGCATTGTTATAATACAAATTGGTTGTCATTAATAGGTTTCCACTGCTTCCGTGACAATGAAAACAATCAGCGCCTTCTTCCGTCGTAAAAAGAATAAAGCCCTGTAATTCTTCACCTGTCAACTGTATTTCCCCGCGAATGTATTGGTCGAAACGTGAATTTGAAGAAATCAGTGTCCGCATAAATTGGGCAATCGCTTTTTGTATTCTTCCTGCCGTTACATCTTCCGTTCCAAAAGCCGCTTTGAACATGGGAGGATATATACTAATTGAAGCAATTGCCTTTACACTTCTCTCCACCGTACTGTTCATTTCATGAGGCGCAATGATACCCATTCGTATAATATCTTCAAGATTCCGAAACTGTATGTTTGGGTTTTCATTATATATCATTCCATTCCAAAAGTATCCA